>JAGDMX010000467.1 GCA_017860725.1 Chloroflexota bacterium
AGCTTTCAGAACCGGATAAGCCGATGCCCGGTCGGCACCCAGGTGACTGACGTAAAAGAAGCGCCTCACCCCGGCATCTTGAGCGGCTTCTACCACTGCACGCGTCCCTTGGATATCGATGTCCATCAAGCTGGCACGCGTACCGCGCCACTCTCCGGTTGCCAGGTGGAAAACTGTGTCAACGCCTACCATGGCAGCTCGCAGCCCGCGCGCATCGGTGAGCCCACTCAATGCCACGTCCATTGGGACGCCAATGGGTAATTGCGGCGAATGCGGCGCGGGGCGAATCAGAATGCGCACTGCCTGGTCCAACTCCACCAGATGCCGGATGAGAGCCTTGCCGATAAAACCCGTGCCGCCGGTAATTAAGATCATCGGCATCGATTATACATTGTTATGATTTGTGGTAAACTGACAAAGTTAATTCCAGATTTTGAGGGTTTAAATGAAAATACTGATTGCTTCAGATATGGAAGGCATCACCGGAGTAGTTCATTGGGATCAGGTGTCTCCGGATCATCCTGAATATCCCCGCTTTCGACGTCTGATGACCGGAGATATTAACGCCGCCGTGCGAGGTGCCTTGGATGCCGGAGCAGACGAGATCATCGTCACAGATGGACACAACAATGGGCGCAATATCTTAATTGAAGAGCTGGACTCGCGTGCCCGCTTGAACAGTGGCTCCTCGGCTCCTCTAAACATGGTACAGGGAATCGATAGCGGTGTGGATGGAGTGTTTTTCATCGGGTACCATGCCCGCATCGGTACACAGAATGCCATCCTTGAGCATACCTGGTCTGACGAGAGGGTAGCAAACCTGCGGATCAACAGCCAACCCTATGGCGAAATTGGTTTGAATGCAGGCGTTTGTGGTCACTTCGGGGTGCCGGTCTTGATGATCTCAGGAGACCAATCAGCCTGCACCGAAGCAGTCGATCTCCTGGGAAATGTCGAGACGGCTGTCGTGAAACAGGCCACTGGCCGGATGACCGCCGAGCTGCTGCCACCTCAGGTTGCGCAAACCAAAATCCAGCAAGCCGCTTATGAAGCTCTTTTACGTCTGAAAGATGGCACTGCACCGCAGCCGCTGAGGGTTTCAACTCCCGTGATCATGACATTAGATCTCGTTCACTCGGAGATGGCGGATCGTGCGGCGAGATTACCCGGAGTGCGCCGCCAAGGACGCACCATCGAATATACTGCCCCGGATATGCTTATCTTGTACTCCGCTTTTATCACCACCCTGGCTCTGGCAAGAAAATAAGCCCATGCCTTATTTACAAGTCAACGGCGCGAGTTTATACTTCGAAACCTATGGCAAGCCTTCAGACCGCCCACCCATCGTCCTGATCCACGGTTCAACTGTCACAGGGCGAGCCGACTGGAGATTGGTGGCGCCTCTGTTAGGCGAGCAATATTTCGTGATCGTGCCCGACTGCCGCGGACATGGCCAAAGCTCCAACCCTGCACTCAGCTACAGCTTTGCTGAGATGGCGTCGGATATCGAAGCCCTGGTATGCCAGCTTGGTTTCGAGCGGGCACATATCATAGGTCACAGCAATGGCGGCAATGTCGCCTTAGTCACCCTGATGGAACATCCGCAAGTGGTTCAGACCGCCGTCTTGCAAGCGGCCAATGCTTATGTCAGCCCGGACTTGATCGAAAAAGAGCCCCGCCTGTTTGATCCCGAGCGGGTGAGGAGTGAACGACCGACCTGGATGGAAGACATGATCGGCCTGCACGGACCGACGCATGGGGTGGATTACTGGCGCACATTGCTGCAGCTAACACTTCGGGAGCTGATCAGCCAGCCCAACTATACCCCCCAGGATTTACAGGCAGTTCAAAAGCCAGCTCTGGTCATCCAGGGCGAGCTGGACAGCGTCAACGTTCCCGGGCGTCATGCCCAATTCATTGCCGAGCATATTCCTCACGCCGAGCTTTGGATGCCCAGCGGAGTTGGACATAATGTCCACCTGGATAGATTGATCCCCTGGGTCGAGCGTATTCTCGACTTTCTTACCCGCCGCGGCGACGATGCCAACGATGCCTTGTACCGCTTGAAGAAAACACGCTATGCTGACTCTCGGATAAATCTGTTCCAGGTTCAGGTGCTACCATCTCGAGATAGCCTGGCGCTGGAAGGCAAAGTTCTCCACCCAAAACAGAAACGCGCTGCATTGGAGGCGCTTCACCCGCTCAAATTGCCTGTTCATGCCGAAGCATGTAAAGTAATGCTGGATGAAAGCACCCCCTGGGCGCTGGGCAACCGCAACGTTGTCGACCTGCGGCGTGAACCGCGCCGCCAGGCTGAACGAGAGTCCCAGATTTTGCTCGGCGAAGCTGTACGTATCCTGGAAGAAGATGGCGAGTGGGCGCGGGTGCGCCTCGAACACGATGGCTGTCTGGGCTGGGTACCGGCGGCTGGGCTATATCCCTGCTCCCAAATGTTTGTCTCCGAATACCACAACTCTTGCCAGGCATTGGTGATGGTAGATTTGCTGCCAGCCGGTGGACCGGACCTGCCGCTTGGCAGCATTACCCGCGCGCCCACCGGGAAGATTCCTTTTGGCGTCGCTTTACCAGTAGCAGAGTGGGATCAGGACTTCGCTACAGTCTACCTGCCGGACAGCCGGATCTGGCGTGTCCCATCCTCTGGGCTGCTGCCGTTGAATCAGCGCCCCAAACCCGATGAACCGGGCATTGATTACACATTGAACTTGTTACAACAACAGGTTGGCACCCCCTACTTGTGGGGTGGGCGCTCGCCATTTGGCATCGATTGTTCCGGCCTGGCTCAGGCTTTTTTGCGCTTCATGGGGTTGAATCCGCCCCGTGACTCCGA
>JAGDMX010000468.1 GCA_017860725.1 Chloroflexota bacterium
ATACGAGCCAGCAACAGACCCTGGAGAGTATCCGGGATTTCTACTGTTTCGATTTCTCGCTGGACAAGCCAGGAATTCTCTTTTTGGACAAAGACGCCTTGATCGATCAACATGCGAATGACTTCCTCAACGAAGAATGGGTTGCCCTCCGCTTTACTCAGAATTAGCTCCTGTATTTTTGGGGGTAGATTACCGATTTCCAGCAGATTGGTAACCAGTTCCTGACTGTACTCTTCAGATAAGGGCATTAAATTGATCTCAATGACACTTGTAGTGCCAAGTTCTTTGTATCTGTCAACCAATTTCCACCCTGGAGTCTCAAGATCTGGTCGCGTAAGGCAGATATAAATAATTGGATTTTCTGAAGCAAGGGGTAGTAATTTTGCCAGCAAATCCGCAGATGACGAATCCGCCCAGTGAATATCTTCGAGGATGAGAATGATCGGTTGCCGGCGTGATAAAGCAATAAGTAGCTGGCGGAAGGCGATTTGATATTGGGCTTGAAGGGTTTGGGGATCCAAAGAACGCACCCGCTCGAGTGCATCTCCTTCGAGTTGGATTGAGAGAATGTGCCCCAGATAAGGGAATACACCGGGTGAATCAGCGCCAAATAATTCTTCACACATCTTCTTCAAGACCTGTTGAACAACACGTTCGCTTGATGATGTTGCGACTCCCAGCATATTGCGTAGCAAATCGATCAGAAGGTGGTAGGCTAGGCTTTGCCCATAGGATAAACTATGCCCTTCAATCCAGAGAGGAGTAGCAGACGGTTCAGTAGCAGCAGATATCGCATTCTTCCATTCATTAATCAAACGCGTTTTACCCAAGCCCGCTTCTCCAATGATTAATGCGACCTGACCAGTGCCGTTTTTTAGAGTAAGGCTCAAATCTATAAGTGTGTTTAGTTCGGATTCTCGCCCCACCATCGGGCTATCCAGACCGGAAAGCCCTCGTAATCTACCCGGTGTAGCCATGGGCCGGAAAACTTCGTAGACTTGCACCGGTTCAGTCTTACCTTTGACCGAGATCGACCCCAAATCCTGAACATCGAATAACGGGGCAATAAAGCGATATGTATTATCCGAAATTAATAAGGTCATTGGACGAGCGGCCGATTGCATACGTGCCGCCAAGTTTACGGCGTCTCCCATGGCGGTATATTCGTAAACAAGATTGCTACCCACCTCACCAACAACAACCGATCCGGTATTCAAGCCCACGCGTAGAGCAAAGTCAATCCCGTGGCGATGTCGTACTTCTTCAGCATACTCTTTTGTGAGTGTAAGTAAATCCAGGCCAGCGCGTACCGCTCGTACAGGATCGTCTTCGTGTGCCACAGGTGCCCCGAAAAACGCCAGTAGGGCGTCACCCATTAAGCGTGCGATGGTGCCTTCGTAACGATAAATTGCCGGTACCAATAAATCGAAAGCCCGATTCATGATTTCGGTCCAATCCTCGGGATCCATGTGCTCCGCTAGCGCGGTTGAGCTGACAACATCTGCAAATAAAACCGTGACAACCCGGCGTTCTCCGGCGAGTTGCGAAGCCAACCGCATCTTCTCGGCAAGCGGCGTAGGGGTTGCCGCTGCTAACCTAGCCAGCCGAGGATCGACTGACAAGGACGTGCCTGGGGTTAGCCCGACTGTGCTGCCGAGATCCTTGCTAATCGTTAACTTGTATCCGCAATTGGCGCAGAAATTCGCTGTCGCCGGGTTAAAGGTCCCACAGTTTGGGCAGGGACGAGGCAGAGGTTGTCCACACTCCTGGCAAAATTTAGCACGATCGGGATTTTCAAACGAGCAATTGGGGCAGATCATTTTTGTTGTTGATTAGAAAACAACCGCTTATGCTGTACGCGCATGCAAGTATTCATCACTACTTTGAGACCGGCTTGTTGAGCTCTGGCTGCGGCTTCTTCATGGACGATCCCTTCTTGCATCCAAACCGCTTTGGCCCCTTTCTGGATTGCCTGTTCTATAATAGGTGGCACCGTCTCGCTGCGCCTGAAAATAAGCACGGTATCAACCGATTGGGGGATTGAAGTAACATCGGGATACGATTTTTCTCCTAATACTTCATCCAGATTTGGATTAACCGGAATTATTTTATACCCTTGGCGCTGTAAGTAGGCTGGCACAGCATTCGATGGTAACTCTGCACGATCGGTGATGCCGACTACAGCAATGGTGGTGGTATTCTCCAGGATTTCCTTGATCGTTAGGTCATCACCCTGTTTATATAGCTGTACAGGCGTTGATCCATCCTGGACTTTCTCGAAATTTATCGGTAAGCGGATTTCGAACACCGTCCTTCCAGGCCATGAATTGACTTTAATCTCACCGGCATGTCTCTGAATAATGTTCCATGTGATATTTAATCCTAGACCAGTGCCTTTTCCGACGGCTTTCGTAGTGAAAAATGGTGAGAAAATCTTATCCTGGATTTCATCTGGGATGCCTGGTCCATTATCCTCAATTGAAATGATGACGACATCACCTTCTCGTCCCGTGCGTATTGTAATCTCGCCCTTGCCATCCATGGCATCGATAGCATTGTCCAGAATGTTGGTCCATACCTGGTTTAACTCGCTGCCATAAGCCACGATACGAGGCAGGTCGGGAGCATATTCCCGGTGGATGGTAATGCCCTTCTTGATCTTGCTCCGCAGGATGACTAAGGTATTTTCCAGTCCTTCATGAATATCCACCTCCTGAACTGGCGCCTGATCCAGATATACATAGGTTTTCATTGCCTTGACGATTTCAGAGATCTGGCGAGCGCCTGCGCTAATCTCAGTCAGCAAATTCGCGGTAGTGTAGCTGGCATTTAACCATTC
>JAGDMX010000469.1 GCA_017860725.1 Chloroflexota bacterium
CGCCTGCGGCGTTGGCCAACATAAGCAGCATGCACTGATTCCGCCAGCCAGATCACCCCCGGTTTGATCTCAGCTACCCCAGCGCGCGCCTGCCGCCAGAAATCCACTGGCACCAGGGAGGCCACATCGCACCGGAATCCGTCTACGCCGAAATGTACCCAACCTTGCAGGGTCTCGATCAGGTAGGCGGTCAGTTCTGGGTGCTGGTATTTCAAATCGATCACGTCTGACCATTCTAGCTCAATCGGGACCGGCTTGCCGCTGTCGTCCATGTGAAAATATTCCGGGTGCTCGCTGACCAGCACCGAATCCGGGGAGGTGTGGTTGTAGACCACATCGATCATCACCTTCAACCCTAGTTCGTGGGCATGCTCGATCAGCCGGAAGAAATCCTGGCGCGTGCCGTATTCGGGATTGACCTCGCGGTAATCCTGGATCGCGTACGGGCTGCCCAGCGTGCCTTTTCGAGCAACCCTGCCGATCGGGTGGATCGGCATGAACCAGATCACATCTACCCCCATGCTGCGAATGCGCGGTAGGTCGGCTTCCACATCGGCAAAGTTGCCGTTCGGTCCGTGGTTGCGGACATAGATCTCGTAGATCACCAGATTTCGGTAGGTGTATGGGGTGTCGATAGCCATGAATAAGTCTCCTGGTTAACTTCTGGCTTGGATCATAGAGTGTGATTATATCGCCGGCCTGCCAAACTGGCAAACCTGCCCCCGAGGACTGCAATCGCTTTTCTTTTCCAGCGTGTGTTCCCTTCAACTGCGTAGCTGCTATAATCATAATAAATCCATTCGAGAGGGCCTCTGATGCAGATAAAAAAGGCGGAAGTTTATCCGGTTACTTTAAAACTGCGGCAGCCCATCCGCATGGCTGGTGTCCCGCAGATTGATCAGATTACAGCCATCTTTGTCCACTTGCAAACGGTCAAAGGGGAGAGCGCCTGGGGCTGTACGGTTGCCCACCAGGACCTGACTGGTGATCGGCCGGAGGCTGTCATCCGCGCCTGCCGCGATGCTGCCACCCTTGTCCCTGACTTGCATCCCACCAACCTGGAATATTCCCTGGAAGAGTTGGCGCCCCACCTCAAGAATGCGCCCTCGGCCATGTGCGCCTTTGATCTGGCCTTTCACGACTTGCTCGGCCTGGCGTCAGGCCTGCCCCTTTACCGCCTGTTGGGCGGTTACCGCAACTGCATCCAGACCTCCGTGACTATCCCGATTGCGCCTTTGGCGGAGAGCGTCGAGCTCGCCCGGCTGCGCGCCGGAGAGGGCTTTCGCATGCTCAAGATTAAAGGTGGGCTGGATCCTGACGAGGATGTCCGGCGGGTGATGGCTATCCATCGGGTGTTGCCAGATCATATCCTTCGCCTGGACCCGGATGGGGGCTATACCGTCCAGCAGGCGGTTGATGTGGCCCGCGCCCTGGCGGGGATCATCGAGATGCTCGAGCAGCCCATCCCTCCCGGTGACGATGCGGGGCTGCGCGCGATCAAGAAAGCCAGTCCCTTGCCTATTCTGGCTGACCAGAGCGCGGGTGGCCCCGCCTCCGCTCTGCATTTAGCGACTCATCGCATCGTGGATGGGCTTAGCATAAAAATTGCAGCCTGTGGCGGCTTGCGTTGCGCCGCTCAGGTGGATGCCATCGCTCGCGCGGCCCACCTGGTGACCATGGTTAGCTGCCTGATCGAGCCGGCCTTGCTCATCGCTGCCGGCTTGAGCTTTGCCTTGAGCAGCCCCAACGTGCGCTACGCCGACCTGGACGGCCACCTTGACCTGATCGGCGACCCAACCCTGCCGACTTTCCGCCTGGCGGACGGCTGGTTGACCGCCTCGGATGTTCCGGGATTGGGTTGTACCGTCAATCTCGCATAGGAATTTTTGGGAGGCATAAGATCACCGCTGTTCAGGTTCGATATGTCGGCTTATCAGACCTCTCTAGTTCTGCACCATCAGCTTACGTAGCTTCAGCCAGTTGACCAGGAATAGCGCAATTGCAAACCCGCCTAACACCCAGAACAACCAGGCCTCAGGTTGGATCCCGCGCAACATAATATCCTGCAACATCTTGAAACCATATGTGGAGGGCATAAGCCAGGCTATCGTTTGGGCAGGCCAGCGGAATCGATACAATTGTAGAAAGAAGCCTGAGAAAAAGATACTGGCTAGTAACAGCACCATCGAGATTTGGATTGCCTGGCTGTCACTCCGCGCCACACTGGATATCAAGAATCCAAAGCCAAGTGCAACCAGAATCACCAGACCAACGGCCAATGCATAAAGAGGCCAGCTGCCAATGAAGGGTACTCCTAAAACCAAACGCAACAGGACTGTGAGCGCTGCAGCCAGGCAGCCAAGCAAAATAAAAAAGCTCAGATATTTTCCCAGCAGGACCTCAAAAGCATTTACAGGAGCGGCCCGCATCACCTCCATGGTACCGGCATAGCGTTCACTCACAATGGATAAACCCGCTAAAGAGACGGCAATATGCTGTAGAAGCAGAGCAAGCACTGCGGGAATATAAAATTGGACCGGTTGAATGTCTACCTTGCTTAGTGAATGCGTTTCACGACTGAAAGGTGCAACGATAACATGTGAATCCATTCCAATGAATCGCGTTAGCTGCTCGTCTATCGTTCGAAGGTCAGCATCTTTGGATCCCGATGAACTGTCCTGGGGAGATGTGCTTATCTGTGGATCTCCCCGATTATCAACAGGCATCCCATCTGCCTGCCTGCCAGTAGCCTGAAGCAACAGCCAGATTACCCCTGTGACACCCAACGAATTATCTCCTGCGGCGGTACTTGGAGTCTCCGATCCATTGCT
>JAGDMX010000470.1 GCA_017860725.1 Chloroflexota bacterium
AAGAGGAGCTCCTGCGCGCCATTCATACTGTGGCAGATGGGGGTGCAATCTTCAGCCCAGGCATTGCCCAGAAGGTTTTGGGATATCTTCATTCGCCGCCAACGGATCTGCCCGAACAGCTTTTTGACGAGCTCACAAGCCGGGAGCGTGAGATCCTCGAGTTGATCGCCCAGGGGAAAACCAATGCCGAGATCGCCACGCAGCTGAACCTGAGTCCAAAAACAGTGAGCAACAACATCTCGAATGTGCTGTTAAAGGTGCACGCCGCCGATCGGGCTAAGTTAATGCTGATGGCGCTGGACGCCGGCATGGGCAAGGTCAACAGTCAGCCAAAATGAAGAAACGCCGCATCGAGATCGACATCGCCTCCCGCCTGCTGCTGCTTTTCGTCTGCCTGCTCGTCCTTGGATTAGCGCCGCGCCCGCATGCTTTCGACCAGGCCCTCCACCAGGCGACCCGCGCCCTGGCTGATGGGTCGCCGCTGCGCGCCTCCCGGGCGGTCGCCCAGGCTGCCCGCCTGGCCCCCTGGCGGGCCGACCTGTGGGAGCAGGCCGGCCTGTACGCCTTCCAGGCCGGTGAGGCGCAGGCTGCTATCGGCTACCTGCAAAGGGCCGCTGCTTCCTCCTCTCTCTCTGAAGCCAGCCTGATCGCTCTTGGCCAGGCCCACCGGCAGTCTGGCGATCTACCCGCCGCCCTCGCTGCCTGGGGGCAGGCCATCGACCGTTATGGCCCATCCGCGCAGGCGTTGGAACACCGCTCCCAGGCTTACCTGGAGCAGGGCGACTATCCCGCCGCCCTGGCCGATTTGAAAGCCCTGGCGGAGCTGCAGTCGGGAGATGCCGCTCTGCACTACCGCCTGGGCATGCTGCTTGCCGCCCAGGATCCAGCCGCAGCCCAGGCTTACCTGGATCAATCTGCCCGGATGGATGCCCGCTACCAGCCCGCTGCTGTGGGGATCCGCCGGGCGGTGCTCAGTGCCCGCTTTGCCGGTGAGCCTGCCTATACCCTGCTGGCGGCTGGGCGCGCCCTGGCCGGCCTGGGTGAGTGGGGCCTGGCTGCCCAGGCTTTCCAGCAGGCTGCCACCCTGCGCCCGGGCTACGCCGAGGCCTGGGCCTACCTGGGCGAAGCCCGCCAGCATGCCGGCCAGGGCACGTTCCTTGTAAGTAAGACCAACCCCGGCGATGGATTAACCGAGCTGCGCAAGGCCCTGGAGCTTGATCCTGAGTCCCTCTCCGCCCACACCTTCCTGGCGCTCTACTATGCCCGTCGCGGCGGCTTCGACCTGGCGCTCGAGACCCTGCGCCAGGCTATCGCCCTCGACCCGGGCAACCTCGCCTTGCAGGTCCAGCTTGCCGGCCTGCTGGCAGCCTCCGGCGACCTCTACCAGGCCCGGGAGACCTATCTGCAGGTCATTCAGGATGCACCGCAGGATCCGGCCTACGCCCGCCTCCTGGTTCAATTTTGCCTGGATTACGACTTTGAGGTCGACCAGACCGCCCTGCCGTTAGCTCGCCGGCTCGCCGGCCAATACGCCGGTGACCCCGCCAACCTGGATGTGATGGCGCAGGTGCTGATCCATCAAAGCGATCTGGAAAGCGCCAAACGTTTCTTGACCCGCGCCCTGGCCCTGGACTCCGGCTACGCCCCCGCCCGCCTGCACCTGGGGCAGGTCTACCTGTTACAAGGAAATCGCGCCCGCGCCCTGCAGCAACTCAGCCAGGTCATCTCGCAGTCGCCTGGCAGCCCCGAAGCCGCCCAGGCGCAGCGTTTGATCGACGATTACCTGCCCTGAACAATTTACACGACCCGAGGGGCAGTTTGATCTGAACACTGCCGGGTTTCCTGCGACCAACTTTCTCAACTGCGGCTCGATGCCCGCCCGAACACATAGCCCACGATCGCTGAAAGCAGCGAGATCACCCCGTCCGATTGCAGCGTCCCGGCGATGCCCATCAATAGTTGCGTCGAGACGATGAAGATGATGATCACCCCTTCGCGGAACAAGGTCAGCCTTTTTTCAATCACATCGACATCATCCTTGGTCAAACCCTTCTCTGCGCCAGCGTCTTCATTTCCACCCGCAGATATTCTCTGAAACTTGGCCAAGCCGCCCATATAGGTGAAAACCGCTATACCCACAAAAGACAGCATGATCACGATCAAGGATGATGGCCAGTTCTGACCCAGTGCCGAGGCGCCGGTCGGTCTTGGTGTCGGTTCCGGTGTGTTGGTCGGTGCCGGGGTGAAGGTCGGCGTCGGGGTTGGGATCGGCGCACTGACATTAATCGCCGTTTCTGCATTCGCCACTACGCTGCCGCCCAACAATACGGAGGCTTTGTTTTGGATTTCTATGCTGGGTTTGCCCTGGAAATCCAAAACATCTTTCAAAGTGACCTTGTAGCTGACCTCTTCGGTTTCGCCGGGCTCTAAGATGTCTAGTTTGCACTCGATCATGCCGTTGGTGAAATAACAATTGCCATTATCCTGTTCGGGATATTTAAATTTATCCCAGTCGGATATATCTTGGATGACCAGGTTGGATAATTCATCCCCGTTATTTACGATCCGTATCGTATACCTCACAACTTCGCCGGGATCGATGCTCCCATTCTGGTTCAGATCGTTTTCCAGATTAGCCAGCTTGATCACCGTCAGATCGGGGTTCGGTGTAGCGGTCGGCGGCTCCAGCGTTGGGGCGGGGATGGGAGTTTCCGTATCCAGAATCCCAATCGAGGTGGATGTGGGGGTTTCCGTATCCACGGTCGCGGTTGGCGTCTCTTCAGCCACCTGCGCCAGGGCGCGGCTGCTGCTCATGCCCGGTTAGGTATTAACGATAAAATGGGGCGAGTAAATCTAATTATAATCCAGTTGCCAGAATTAACCTAGCCAAAATTGGTTCATGAATAGGGCAAACGCATAAAATGGATAAATTAGACCCTTGATGATATAATACATTCTCTCATTTTTGCGCGCCTGCGCACAAGCCATGCCGGCCTCGGTCGGCGCTAACGCTCTTTATACCCGAAAGCGATTCGGTAATATGTCAAGGATGATATTCGCTAAAAAGGAAGGTAACAGAAAGGAAACAAAGACAAGTTGAACTAGACCTGCTTCAGCAGCACCTTAACAAAGCAAGTCACAGAGATGGTGATCTGGCCAGGATGCTCAACCTGGATGTCGTGAGGATTGCAGCTAGAGCCTCCTCGGCTGGTAAGGCTGGTTGGTCGCCAGTAGTCGCATCACCAGACGGACCAGCTTGCGAGCGGTCAGGACCGTTGCCCGTTTATGGGCATGCTTGCGCACTTCAATGAGCTTGCGCTGGAAGTAAGCGCCATACTCACGGTCACACCTCTGGACCGAGAAGGCAGCTTCACAGAAGTAGTAGCGCAGGTAGGGGTTGCCGGTGCGGGTCATGCGGGTTTCGTCTGCCGTGAAGTCAGCCGAAGCGGTCTTGCGCCACTTGAACCCGGCAAACTTGGCCACCTTGGCCTGGTCAAAGTTGAAGCGTTGCGGGTTGCCCAGTTCGGCCAAAATGCCAGCCGTAAAGATGGGTCCAAAGCCGGGAATGGTCTGCAACGTGTTGGGGATGGCGGCGAGGCGCTCGGTAATGGCCGTGTTCAGCTGCTCTGCTTGGTGCTCCAAAGCACTGATCTGCTTCAGGCTCAGGCTCAAGACGAGGTTGATCGGCGGCTGCAAAGCTTGCGGGAGCAGGTAAGAGTCCTGGGCAACCTGCTGAAGCAAGCGGGCGTTTTGGCTGGGGTCGGGAAAGCGGCGTTTACCTTTCACATCGATGAACTCGACCAACTCCGCAAATGGCATGGCGGCGATCTCTTCGATGGAGGTAAATTCCTGGATTACGGCCCGGCTGGCTGCGCCAAACAGATCGGCGAATGGCTGCTTGCCCTCCCGCGAGTATTCGCTGGCTTTCAGATACAGGAGGGCTGTGCAGTAAGCCTTCTCCCGAGCCAGGTTGTGCACCAGGTGGTAGCGATAGCGAGTGAGAAAGCGCAGCCCCAGGTAGGTTTCGTCGTACTCAAAGGGCGTTCCAATGTCTCGCCCCCACCTCAGCCGATCGGCGATCACGAAAGCATCGATCAGATCGCTCTTGTCCACATCCACGTAGCTCTTCTTGAAGTTGGCGGTCAGGCGTGGGTTGAGCGCATGCAGATCGACCGGCCAGGACGCCAACAGGGCCTCCTGCTGCAACGACTGGAAGAAGTGAAACCAGTACCAGCCTGTGGCTTCAGCAGCCACCTGAAGTTCGCTAAATCCATCCGCTTCCATCAGCTCTGCGACTCGCTGAACGAAGGCTTGTGTACCTGGACGGTTGTTGTCCAGGGTGAAACGGGGCCGCACCTCCTGCCCGCTGGCATCCATCAGGCAAAAGGTGTTGGTCTTGCGGTGAACGTCAACGCCCACAATGAGAGGATTGGACATCATTCTACCTCCGTTGAAAGGATGTGTGTTCACCCAGGGATCAGGATCCTGGCCACCAGTGAGATCAACAGCCTCGTGGTCAATGAGAATGTG
>JAGDMX010000094.1 GCA_017860725.1 Chloroflexota bacterium
GCGCCTGTAGCGGATGTAACAGTCAGCCCACGCACAATCAGTATCACCCAGCCGATTGTATTGCTGGGTGGTTACAAGAACGTGGCAGTAAAAGTGGTAACCACCGGACAGGTTGCCAGCGGATACCGACTAACAAACCTATCGGTTACTCCGCCCAATGTTACTGTCTTTTCCGACGATCCGAACCTGATTAATGCCTTGCCCGGGTTCGTCGAGACGCTCCCGGTCGATCTGACAGGACTGACCGATGATATCGAAATTAATGCCAGCCTGAGCCTGCCGGCCGGGATTACACTGGTCAGCGAGCCCAGTGTCCTGGTACAGATCGGGGTGGCAGCGATTGAAGGCAGCCTGACGATGACCGTGCCCATCGAGACCCTCGGTTTACGACCTACACTGGACGCCACAATCTCGCCCTCTACAGTTGATTTAATTGTCCAGGGACCTCTGCCGGTGTTGGAAACCCTGACTCCGTCCAGTTTCCGGGTTGTGGTGGACCTGACTGACCTGCCTGCAGGTGTCCATCAGGTTGAGCCGGTGGTTGACCTGGTACCTGAGCAGGTCACTGTTCAGGCGATCTTACCCAAGACCGTAGAAGTGACCATCTTCCTGGCCTCCAGCCGCACGCCGACACCTGGCATAGTGCTCACAGCCACTCCATAAATCTGGAGGCTCAGGTGATTCTATCAGTGGATCCTATATGCGCAAACCCGTTGTTGCCCTGGTAGGAAGACCGAACGTAGGAAAAAGCACGCTATTTAACCGCCTGGCTGAAGAGCGCCTGGCTGTGGTGGATGACACACCGGGAACGACACGCGACCGGTTGGTGGCCGAAGCGGAGTGGGTCGGGGTAATCTTTGATGTCGTGGATACTGGTGGGATCGACCCCACGCACACTGGCCCGGGAGGTAAAATAGCGCCGCTTTCCATCGGGTCAGCGGACTTTATTGAAGAAATTCGCACCCAGGCAGAAATTGCTATTCGCGAGGCAGACCTTGTGCTGTTTATCACGGACGCCGAGAGTGGTGTAACTCCGGCTGACAGGGAAATTGCCCAGATTTTACGCCAGCACCAACAAACCCGGGATGGCGAGCCCTGGCCACCCATCCTGCTGGTAGTAAACAAAGCCGACGGCGAAGCACGCAGGTTGCAAGCACTGCAATTCTACGAGCTAGGCATAGGTGACCCAATCCCCATCTCTGCCTTCCACGGCACTGGCACTGGCGATTTGCTAGATGAAGTCATTGCCAGGCTGCCACGTTTCGACAGCGAAACCGAGGATGAGTCGCCCAAGATTGCCATCGTGGGCAAGCCTAATGTAGGCAAATCCAGCCTGCTCAACCGCCTGCTCGGCGAAGAACGGGCTATTGTCAGCCCTATTCCGGGCACCACTCGCGACGCAATCGATACGAAGATCACATTTGACGACCTGCTGGTCACGCTGATCGATACGGCCGGCATCCGCCGGCGCGGCCGTATCGACCCGGGTGTCGAGAAATACAGCGTGCTGCGCTCGATGCGCGCGATAGAGCGGGCGGAGGTATCCTTGTTGGTCGTCGATGCCACCACCGGGATGACTGCCCAGGACGCGCATATCGCCGGTTTTATCCTGGATGCCTGGAAAAGCACTGTCGTGGTCGTCAATAAGTGGGACGCCATCCCCAAAGACTCGCATACCATGGTGGATTTCACCCGGCATGTGCGCCAGGAACTGAATTTCATGGATTATGTCCCGGTATTGTTTATCTCCGCCAAAACCGGGCAGAGGGTCGACCAAGTCCTGCCTACTGCCTTGCAGGTGCACGAAGAGCGGCTGGTGCGTATCTCGACTTCGCAGCTCAACCAGGTTATGCAGGATGCCCAGGATGCCCATCCTGCCCCATCCCAGGGCAGCCGTCAACTCAAAATCTACTATGGCACCCAGGTGCGTAGCGATCCTCCCACATTCCTCTTGTATGTTAATGATCCAAAACTGGGGCACTTCAGCTACCTGCGCTACCTGGAAAACCGCCTGCGCGCCGTCTACCCCTTCCTTGGGACACCCATACGCCTGGTGATGCGTCCCCGCCGCTGATAAATAGACTCTAATATTCTTGCTCTTGCCGCGGCTACTAAGGGGTTTTATAATTTTGACCAGGAGTATTGCAGTGAATAATTTTCACACAGAAGCCGTACCAGAACCGATTGCGCCGCAGAAAGGTCGCTCGGGCTTTATGCGGTTTGTCGTTGATTTACTTGAGACCCTGGTTTTATCGGTGCTGCTCTTCGTGGCGATTAATGCGATCTCGGCGCGTATTCGGGTGGATGGCTACAGCATGGAACCCACGCTACACAGCGGTGAGTTTGTTATCGTCAATAAACTGGCCTACAGATTTGGCGAGCCGGAGCTTAGCGACGTGATTGTATTTCATTACCCGCGTGATCCCGAACAGGAATATATCAAACGGGTCATCGGGCTGCCGGGTGACCGTGTCAAAATCACCGATGGGCAAGTGTATGTTAATGAACAGCCACTCGATGAACCTTATATTGAAACGCCCCCGGCATACCAGAGTGATTGGGTTGTTCCCGATGATTCTCTGTTTGTCCTGGGAGATAACCGCAACAATTCATCCGATTCGCACTCCTGGGGCCCGGTACCCATGGAAAATGTGATCGGTAAGGCTGTGTTCGTGTACTGGCCTCCGGATCGCTGGGGGCTGGTGGACCAGATTACCTTTGCCAGTGCCGCACCTTAGCCGTATGAGAGAATTACCGTCCATGTTAAGCGATCATCCCGAGCCAACCCAATACCGCACGCTGTGCAGCGAATGCCAGGCTGGTGTGTTGCAATTGGAATATATCACCTATTTCACATGGCTGAACGAAGAGCTGGTAACCGTCCCGAATTTTCCAGCCTGGGTATGTGATGTCTGTGGGCGACGCGAATATGATTCACGTGCCGTAGCCTGGCTGAACACGCTGCTAAATCCTGATGCCGGGCGCCGTACCACATCTCGCCGCCGGCCCGGCTCCGCCAATCCCAACCGGCCACAGCCGTAACACACAAAAGAGCAGGACTTGGCCATCCTGCTCTTTTAATTTAACCTGAATTCGGGATAAATGGATTTTGGGTTTATTGGGCGGCGGAGCTGCCCAATAAACCCAAAACATCACTTTTTCCTCATCCCGAACTGACGTATTTTAACCAAGCTGTCTAGTGGAAATAGAACAGGTCTTATTCGCCGGTTGGGACCCAAATATTTTTGACTTGGGTAGCTTCGTGCAGAAATTCGTGACCTGCGCCCTGCTCTGCGCTGGTCCAGTCGCGCCTAATACCATAGCTTACCCAGGTACGTTTCATATTCGCTGCAGATTCGTGCTCAACGTAATAGCTGCCTCGGGCCGACCCGAAATACCACACAGCATCCACATCCTCGTGCTGGATGAGGGTCTTGGTCAGGTAGTCCCTATCCCCGGTGACTATATTTACCACCCCGGGAGGAACGTCGGAGGTATCCAGCACCTGATAGAAATCGGTGGCACTGAGCGGGTGCTTCTCGCTGGGGATCATAACAACCGTGTTACCGCGGGCAATCGCTGGAGCCATTAAGGAGACAAAAGCCAACAAAGGGAATTCATCCGGGCAAGCGATCCCTACTACCCCAAGCGGCTCGTTGACCCCCACCGTTACGCCGTGTAGAGTCGTTTCTTGTACGCTGCCGCCGTACTTATCTGCCCAGGCTGCATACAGGAACAGGCGCTCGATGGCCAGCTCGACTTCAGACCGGGCTAAGGCCGCTGAGCACCCTGTCGAGATCCGAATGCGCTCGGCAAATTCGTCAGACCGGGCTTGCAGATTCTCAGCAATGAAAAATAGGATCTGAGAGCGGTTGTATCCATGACGCATTGCCCATCCAGGTTTGGCAGTATGAGCGGCGTGGGCTGCCTCGACCGCGTTGCGGATATCCTTGCGGTTCCCATCGCCGACTTGACCGATCAGTTTGCCTTTTACGCTAAATATAGGGCGCGTATATTGCTCATCCGGGCGCACCTGCTTGCCGCCGATATACATCTTGGGCGTGCGATCGACTCGCGGCAGCTCTCGGCCGTTCGCCTTATTGGCATCCGGGAGCGTCGGACGAGCGGGTATATGTGCCCCCCAGGAGTCTTTATCCGCCTTGGCGTCCGCCGGTGCATAGTCCGGTCGCGGTCGTGGCTGCCAGGCCGGTCGTAAATACTCGAATAGACCTTCCCGGCCACCCTCCCGTCCAAAACCGCTTTCCCGGTAACCGCCAAAACCTGAGGCAGCATCAAATAAATTGGTGCAATTCACCCACACTGAGCCCGCCTTTAACTTGCTGGCTACATCCAGAGCGAGGTTGATGTTCTCGCTCCACAAACTAGCAGCCAATCCGTAGCGCGTATTGTTTGCCAGGGCTATGGCTTCCGCCGGAGTCCGGAAATTCAACGACACCAGTACCGGGCCAAAAATCTCTTCCTGCACAGTTTCGGCAGCCGGATCAAGATTTTTAATCAGCGTTGGCGGGTAAAACAGACCCTTGTCAGGCAGGTCAATACTGGGTTGGAATACTTCTCCGCCTTCTTCAGCCCCACGCTTGACCCACATATCGACCGTTTCCCACTGTGTGCGGTCGACGATTGCCCCCATATCGATGCACTTATCCAGTGGGTCACCCACTCGCATGGTCTCCATTCGCCGCTCAAGCTTCTGCAGGAAGCGCCCGGCAATATTCTCCTGCACCAGCAAGCGTGAGCCGGCGCAGCATACCTGTCCCTGGTTAAACCAGATCGCATCAACCACCCCTTCAACAGCACCGTCCAGATCGGCGTCATCAAAAACGATGAAAGGCGATTTACCTCCCAGCTCCAACGATAGTTTTTTGCCGGATCCGGCAGTCTGGCGGCGCAAGGTCCGACCCACATCAGTCGAGCCGGTAAAAGCGATTTTATCCACATCCGGGTGGGTTACGATCATTGTGCCGGCTTTACTACTCCCGGTAATTACGTTGATTACACCTGGCGGTAAACCGGCTTCGGCAATGATCTCAGCGAATAGCAGCGCCGTCAAGCGGGTATAAGAAGCCGGCTTAAGCAGTACAGTATTGCCTATGGCAATCGCCGGTGCGATCTTCCAGGCCAGCATCAGCAGCGGGAAATTCCAGGGGATGATTTGTCCCACCACACCAACCGGCTGGTAGTCGTGAAGCTCGGTTTCCATCAATTGGGACCAACCGGCATGGTAGTAAAAGTGCCGCGCCAGTAGTGGGACATCAATATCCCGTGATTCGCGGATCGGTTTACCGTTATCCATCGACTCCAGGACCGCCAGTAAGCGATGGTGTTTCTGTATATTGCGCGCGATGGCGTAAAGATAACGCGCCCTGACACTACCCGGTGTCTTGCTCCAGATCTCGAAAGCGCGGCGCGCGGCTGTTACTGCCAGATCGACCTCTGGCTGCCCGGCCTGGGTCGTCTCTGCCAGGAGCTCGCCGTTCGCCGGGTTAAAGCTTGGATAGTATTCAACACCCTTCGGGCGCACCCACTCATTGTTGATAAACAGCCCAAACTTGCGTTCGTGATCATCCAGCCAGGCATTGGCAGCCAGGGATGACTCGGGGGCAGGTCCATAATCCAACGATTTGAAGATCTCTAACACACCCATTTTGTACTCCTCGTTATCCCATCGGCATATGGTGACGTGCGGCATAATGACCGGTGATATAGTGATAAAGCTGTCGTTCCAGGTCGGTGAGCAGAGAGCTGGCACCAATCCTGAACAAATCCGGCATCAGCCATTCGACACCCAGTTCCTCCCGCATCAGGGCTTGCCAGGCAAGCGCCTGCTTGGCGCTATTGATTCCCCCAGCAGGTTTAAATCCGACCTGGTAGCCGGTTTGGTCCGCGTATTCGCGAATGGCGCGCGTCATAACCAGGCCAAATTCCAGTGTGGCGTTGACCTTTTCTTTGCCGGTGGAAGTCTTAATAAAGTCCGACCCTGCCATCATCGCCACCAGGCTGGCTTGATAGACTTGCTTATGTGTCCCCAGATCGCCGGTAGCCAGGATTGTCTTCATGTGTGCCGATCCGCCGCACACATCTCGGAAGAGCCGGATCTCATCATACAACGCTTTCCAATCCCCTGTAAGGACATACGTGCGGGCGATGACCACATCGATTTCAGTAGCGCCTGACTCAATCGCCTGCTCAATCTCGGCAATTCTTTGTGCCAGAGGAGTTTGACCGTCCGGGAACCCGGTGGCAACCGAAGCAACCGGAATATGCGTACCCTTGAGTGCCTCAACCGCTTCCCTGACTCGGTTGGGATAAACACACACAGCCCCGACGGTAATATCTGCCTCGGCAGCTCCCAGTGCTGCCAGCATATCCGGGCGCACCGGCTGTTTGGCTTTGGCACACAAGCGCCTGACTCTGCCAGGGGTATCGTCGCCTGCCAGGGTTGTCAGATCAATGCAGGTAATGGCGCGCAACAGCCAGGCTGCCTGCCATTCTTTTTTTATAGCGCGTCGCGCTGGCAGGGTGGCGGTACGTCGTTCCAGAGCGCTACGATTTACCCGCGCCCGCATCACCCATGCCAGATCCAACGGCATCCCGGGATTTCGGTATTGATTTGCAGTCATTGATCAATCCTGTCTCTTATTGCGCCAGTCAGCGCGTCTGATATGAAGAAACATGCGTTTATAGATTAAATATAACACATTGCCTGGCGCACTTAGCCGAAAATAATTCTGGCCTACTGCTGCGTGGTGACCGCTATTCCAAAAGCTGGCGTGCCAGGAACAGCGCTGCCAGGGATTTGGCATCCTGGATTTCACCCTCCATCGCCAAGCGGTAAGCCTCCCGGATAGGAACCCTCTCCAAACTCAAAACTTCGTCTATATCACCGGGCAACGGCGCTGGGTACAGTTGAGTGGCCAGGAATACATGCATATACTCGGTTGAATAGCCAGGAGCCAGATAAAACTCACCAACCTTTACCAGTTTTTCAGCCGCCATGCCAGTCTCTTCACGCACTTCTCGTTGGGCGCTGTTTTCCGGGAGCTCGCCAACCTCCATCACACCCGCCGGTAACTCAAGCAGGAATTTCCCAGCCGGGTGACGGTACTGGCGTACAAAGATAATCCGACCTTCTTGATCAACCGGGATCATCGTAACTGCTCCCCGGTGATCCACAATATCCAGCAGTACAATAGCCCCTTGGGGAGTACGAATTTTCTCCCGTCGGACATCAAAAGCTTTGCCCTTGTAAACCATTTCTTGATCGATGATTTCAAATGTCATTAGATATTCCTGCAGGTTAAAAGATGCGGAGTAGCCAGAATGATTACCGGCTACTCCATGTGTTCGATGGTTAGACTACCTCTCGGGCGCCGGGTGAAAGCACAGTCCCCAGCGATCTGACCTCCCGGAGCGGATGAATATCGAGGGCAGTTACGGAATGTATAGCTGTTGCCCGGCTTGCAGCTTAAAGGGACTTGTCAGACTATTTACCGCCGCGATCGCTTCTGGAGTTACATCTCCATACTGGCAGGCAATCGAGTAGAGTGTCTCCCCAGAGCTAATTGTATGGTTAGTTGGATGTTTGATTAATGCTCTTTGACCCGGGAAGGTGTTGTTGGTCTGTGGGATTTTTAGGGCCATGCCAGCAAATACCACAGAAGCATTTCCCAGACCGTTGATGCTGAGCAGCTCGGATGGATTCACATCGAAGCGCCGTGCAATACAGTAAACATGTTCGCCTGTATGTAGCGTATATTCTTTCGGTACCGGGATGGTTGGCACAGCCACTTGTGGAGCTGGTACCGCGGGTTGTTGTTCCACAGCCTGTGCAGGGGGCTGGGTTGCTGCCGGTTGTTCTCCACCTGCGACGGGAGTTTGCTGGCCTGCGGCCGGCTGTTCTCCACCTTCACCAGCAGCCGGTTGTTCTCCACCTGCGACGGGAGTTTGCTCACCAGCAGGCGGCTGCTGGTCCACTCCCGGCACGACAGTGCCCACCGGCGCGCCGCCTGGCAATGTAGTAGTAATTCCCATTGACGCCATAACAGTCTGGGTAGCGAACATCTCCAACTGCTGC
>JAGDMX010000095.1 GCA_017860725.1 Chloroflexota bacterium
CCGCCGAAATGGGAGAAACAGGAACCGAACAACTGCGGTCCCACCAGCCTGGCGATGTACCTGCGTTATTACGGTTGGGAGGGCGATCAGGCGACCATTGCCAGCTTGATCAAGCCCAAAGAAGAAGACCGCAATGTAAATGTGGAGGAGCTGGATTATTACGTGCGCAACCGCGTCGGCTGGCTGAATTTCCAGTACCGCGTTGGCGGCGACATTGAGATTCTTAAGAAATTCCTGGCAGCCGGCTTACCGGTCATGATCGAGGAAAGCTTCAATATGGACCAATCCTATTGGCCGAATGACGACCGCTGGGCGGCCCACTACCAGCTTCTCACCGGCTACGATGATGCCCGCGAAATTTTTACCGGGCAGGACAGCTTTGTTGGTCCAGACCAGAAGATTCCCTACGATAAACTGGATGAGTACTGGCAGTCTTTTAACCGAGTCTATATTGTGGTCTACCCATTGGATAAAGAAGAAACAGTGAAAAGCATCATGGGGCCACATTGGGACAAGGACTATAACCGCCAACACGCCTTGCTGGCAGCGGAATCAGATATCCAGGCCAACCCAGAAAATCCGTATGCCTGGTTCAACCTGGGCACCAACCTGGTGTACTTTGATCGCTACCTGGAAGCCGCCGATGCCTATGATAAAGCCATTGAAATTGGCTTACCCCAGCGCTTTTTACGCTATCAGTTTGGTCCCTTCATGGCGTATTTCCACAGCGGACAGCTCGATAACCTGTTCGCGCTGACAGACTATGCCCTTGAGCGCACAAAAAACTCCGAAGAAGCCCTGTTGTGGCGCGGCTGGGCGAACTACCGCCAGGGAAAACTTAACGAAGCTATTGCTGATTTCCAACAAGCCTTGCAGGAAAACCCAAATTATTCGGATGCCCAATATGCCTTGAATTTCGTCTACGGCAACCCGTGAGAGACGGCCTGGTTTTCGTGCTATACTTCCCCTTAAGAAAGGAAACAGATATGAAACCCGCTTTCAATCTTGAGTCTATTGCCGGGCAGAGCCAGTGGTTGAAAACTGCAATCCTGGCTTCACTCACCTTACTGATCATCGCCAGCCTGGCAGCCTCACCTGTGATGGGTGCCACTTCGATGCTCCAACAGCCCGCTGCACCCGATAATCCCAATTGGACACTCAATGTTGTAGACGGCCCGCCCATGTTCTACAATATGAGCAATCGCAGCCTGCGCTATACCAGCGCCGGTGTGCCATGTATCGCCTATGGCGCTGACCACCTATACTACAACTGTTTTGATACAACCCTACTGAAATGGGTGCGAGAAACCGTCGATGCCACAAACCAGGTCGGGCAGTATGCCTCGCTGGCCTTCAGTACGAGCAACAGCCCGCGCATTAGCTACTATGATGCAGTGGCTGCCTCTTTGAAATTCGCTTACAAGATCGGCAACACCTGGTACACCATGACCGTGGACACCCCCAGCGATGGCAACCTGCCCGAACCGGATGAACTCCAGACCTCGCCCGCCATGCAGGAGTTGCGCCGGATGTCCCAGCCGCGCCTGCCGGAAGCTGACCCCCTGCTGCCAGATTCCTACGCGGACAGCCTGACACCGGAGGCTACTACCGCTGGTGGCGTCGGATTGTACTCAACCATCGCAGTCGGCACTGACAATGTCGTTCATATCGCCTACTATGATGGCACCACCGGCGACTTGAAGCATGCGCGCTACGACGGCGCAAACTGGAAAATCACCGTCGTCGACGGCTCAGGTGGCGTCAATATTGGTTCCTGGCCGACCATTGCACTCAACAGCAACAATTTCCCGCGCATCAGCTATATGGATGAGAAGTACGACGACCTGAAATACGCCGAATTTGATGGCGTAAGTTGGAGCACAGTGACGGTTGACTCTACAGACCCGTTGAATGTCGATTCCGTCGGCCCATTTACCTCGCTGGCGCTGGATTCAAGCGGAAACCCGCACATCAGCTACCTGTTCAATGGATCGCCACCCGGGTTTACCAATAAGGCCTTGCGCTATGCCGTCCGCAAAAGCGGTGTCTGGACGGTCGAGGATCTGGATTATGGCAATCTTGGCTGGGATACATCGATTGGTGTGGACAGCAACGGTGTCGTGCATATCAGCTATTACAATTTCGGCAGCGGAGATCTAAAATACCTGACCAAGTCTGGCAAGAACGTCAGCATCTTCACCCTGGCCAGTTCCGGAGATGTGGGACGGTATACATCGCTGGCGATTTATGGAAAGATCATTGGCATCAGCTACAAAAACCTGTCCACCGGCGCGCTGCACTACATCGCCAATGGTGGCAGTGGCTGGAATACCAACTGGTCGGTCGACGTCGCCACAGAGGTTGGGCTGTATACGTCATTGGCAACCAATCAAGCCGGCAAGGGAATGATCACCTATTTCGATGAAACCAACGATGATGTTAAGATCGCCCAGGGCTGGGGGCCGACCTGGCAGCTCGGCATCCTGGATGGCAGCAACAGTATCGGACCTTACTCCTCGGCCAAGTACAACAGCAAGAGCGAGCCCCAGATTGCTTACTACGATTTGACCAACGGCGATCTGAAGTTCGCCTACTGGTACAACAACGCCTGGAAGTTCCAAACCGTCGCTTCCAGTAACACTGTTGGCCAGTTCGTTTCCCTGGCGATCGATGGGCAGGATCGCCCGCACGTGGCATACTATCACGCCACCAACCAGGATTTGGTCTACGCCTATGCCAACTGGGATGCTACCAATCTCAAGTGGGTATGGGCTTTCGAAGGACCAGTTGACAGCGTTGGCGATGTCGGGCAGTACGCCTCGCTCGGCCTAGATGCGAATGGCAAACCGCATATTGCTTATTACGATGCCACAAAGAAGGTGCTGAAATACGCCTTCAAATCGATGCTCGATGCCTGGGTCGTCGAGACGGTGGATAACACTGCCCATGTCGGCAAATTCGCCTCGCTGGCTGTCTCCGGCGTTGCAGATATCTATATCACCTACTACGACGAGACCCTGGGCGATCTGAAATTTGCCAAGAAGGTCGGGGGCGTCTGGGCGGCTCCGCAAGCCGTCGATAGCACAGGCAATGTCGGGCAGTATACTTCGCTGGCTTTTGACAAACTGGTCGGCGGCCATGTCAGCTACTACGACGTCACCAACGGTGATTTGAAGTATGCCTACTACAACAAGATCGCCGATACCTGGACGGTTGACCCACTGCCACTGGACTCAGGCGGCAATGTCGGGCTGTTCACTTCATTGGCAATCAACAGCTCGGGGCAGATTGGCATCAGCTATTATGATTACACCAACGCGGATTTGAAGTTTGCCGGCTCGAATTCGTTCTTCGATCCGATCTTCTTGCCACTGGTCATCAATTAAAGCCAGCAGGATTAACAGAATAGCTTAGATTGGTCCCCTTTCCGGTTGCGAAGAGGGGACTTTTCTATATCAAAATCCAGCCCTGCTGGATACCGCGCCGGACTGCATCGGCGCGATTGGTCACCCCCAGCTTGGTGTAGATCGATGAAACATGAAACTTGACGGTGTGCTCGCTGATCCCCAGGCTCACGCCAATCTGCTTATTAGCCAGGCCACGCGCCAGCAATTGCAAAACCTGGCTTTCCCGCTCGGTCAGCGGCTCGCTGGCTGTCTCGGTTGGCTCATCCTGGGCAGCCAACAGGCGCGGCAGGTTGGCACGCATCAGCATCGGATCGGCAACCCACAACCCCTCCCCCAGGGCGCGCAAGGCGGCCAGCAGCTCTTCGGCAGTGCAGTCCAGTCCCAGCAAACCCCAGGCGCGCAGCGGAAGTCGCTCCAGCTCGCGCGCCAGGCGACCATCGTCTGCCAGAACCAGGATGGCCAGATGCCCCTCAGCTTGAGAGGCTTGCCGGCGCAGATCAGGGAGCGAGACTGCTTCCCCTGTGATCAGGTAAACATCGGCGGCAGGAGTAGCAAATGCCTCCAGCTCAGCCAGGCTGGCCGCCTCGGCAACGACCTGTACGCCGGGCGCGCCGATCAAGGTGCGCAGCCCGGCGCGCACAGCTAGAAGGGGAGAGACAATCGCCACACTAATCAAGTCATTACTGCTCACTAAAGAGAGTCAATCGAATTACGGTGCATCCGGTCAATGGTATATTCCCTGCACAAAGGCATTGACCACATGGCTGGGCACCGCTACACCCAGATCGCCGCCGACAATCATGGTATTAATGCCTACCACACCGCCGCTGGCGTTGATCAACGGCCCGCCAGAATTGCCAGGAGCCAGGCGCACGTCGGTACGGATGATATCCACCTGTCTTTGACGGTCGCGAGTCTGAACGCTACCTAGTCCGCTGACCAACCCTGCCGTCACCCAGTTGCGCTGGCCCCAGGGATGGCCGAGGGCCATTACCCACTGGCCAACCCGCAAGCCATGCGAATCGGCTACTAAGGCAGGTGGAACGTCCTTCATTTCGATTTGTAGCAGCGCCAGATCCACCTCTGCATCCTGGGCAATCACCCTGGCAGGGAATTCCCGGCCATCCGGCAGGCTGACCCGCGCCTGCCTGCCAGAGATTACATGGTTGTTAGTCACCACTAACCCATCGCGCTGCCAGATAACACCGGCTCCCACGCCGTGGTGCCCATCCTGCACAACTACCAGGCTGCGCCCGGCGTGGGCAACCACATCCGCCATGCTCTTGGTCAGAGCTGACCTTAAGTCCATTATTTTCGCTCCCCAATTATAACGTTGACGGTGGTCGGCTCGCCGCCGCGCAGCACCTCTACCACAGTGGGCTGCCCAACGACAGCGCCGACCAGCCTGGTCAGCAGCTCATCCGGGTCGCTCACCGGCTGCCCAGCCAAACCCACCAGGATATCGCCGACCAGCAAGCCAGCCTGCGCTGCCGGCCCGTCGTCCTCTATGCCCACCAAGAGCAGCCCTGTGGCTTGCTCGCGCCTCAGGCGCGCTTGCTGGGCGGCGCCGATGGACACCGGCTGACTGCGGATACCCAGGTAACCGCGCCGCACATGCCCGTGCTCGGCCAGGGTGCCAGCTACATTCCAGGCCAGGCTGGTGGGAATGGTTAAGGACATACCATGTGCCAATCCGGAGGTGTTGATCCCCAACACCCGCCCGGCAGCGTCGATCAGTGGGCCGCCCGAGAATCCCGGGTATGGAGTGGTATCGGTGCGCAGGTAGCTTTCCAGCAATCCGCCGCGCCCGGTGCGCACCGGGCCGCTCACGGCGCTGACAACACCCAGGCTGGCCTGGATACCATCCGCCGAAGGACGTCCAAGCGCCAGGGCAATCTGCCCAATGCGCGCCGCCTGAGACGCTGGTTCTGCCGGCACCAGGCTGCCCCCAGCCAGGCGCAGCAGCGCCAGGTCGCTGCCCGGGTCACGCCCGGCAACCACTGCCTCCACCCGGCTGCCATCAGGCAACAGCAGGCGAATATCATCATCCCTTTCGACCACATGATCGGCAGTGAGCACGAAATCAGCCGAATAGGCAACGCCACTGGCAGGGATGCGCCGGCGAGCGTCCACCAGCACCGTCGAGGCTGCCGCTTTCTCGACTGCATCGGCCATAGCGTTCGAAAAAGCAACCAAAGAACTCGCTTCATTTTGTAGAGTCATAGCAATTTCCTCCAATGTCCCCATCTTAACGCAGTGCAGGAGGCAGCGCATCACCCAAATGGGTGGAACACAACCTGGAAATTCGGTTAGGTTGCCAGCACATGGAGCCATTCAAAGCTCTCGAAACGATCGACCTGAAAATTGCCTCTCCCGAAACGCGTTTCGAAACGCCTCAAGCAACGAAGGCGAAACGCCCGCCCGATAAACTATGGTCAGAATTCAAAACTAACGGAAAGGAAAGCAGCCATGTTCGAGACAAATACCTTCAAGATGCAGCAGTACACACTCAGCGGAAGCTACCAGGCCGCCGGTGCCGCCCCGGAAGTCAGCCAGGCTATCCAGTTGTACCGCAAAGCCAGCCTGAAGGCCACCTTGAGCAAGCTACTCTCCAAGGTTTCCGGCCGGGGCCGCCGCCTGCTGATCTTGAGCGAAGTTGAGAAGAGTTTGAAAGTAAATAACCGCCGCTACGCTGGAGTAAAAGCAGTCCTGATCAGCCAGGTGCGCGGCTCGGAAGGGCGCAGCGATGACTTCGACACTGACTTCAACCCACTGAACGAACGCAGCAAGGATCGCTGGCTGAGCATCGCCATCGCCCGCCAGAATGGCGTGCCGCTGCCGCCGGTTGAGCTGATCCAGGTAGGCGACTTCTACTTTGTGCGCGACGGTCACCACCGCATCTCAGTCGCCCAGGCTTTCGGAGAAGAGGCGATCGATGCAGAAGTAACCATCTGGCATACAGCCAACCCCCTGCCCTGGGAAAATGTTTACACCCCCAACTCCCTGCAGGTGCAGGCCGTATAAGCTGATATAAAAAATCGGGCGAGTGTATGAACTCGCCCGATTTTTTATCCTGTTCGTTGAGAACCACCTGGTAGGAGCGCCTTCAACCTGGGCGCCAGTGCCTGCCAGATCGGACAGCGGTCGTACACCCCCCAAAACATAACCAGGCCACCCACCACCGCCAGCGCCAGGTACCAGCCCTGAAAACCTGCGCTGTAAGCCAGCAACAGCATAGCAAGACCGCTCCCCAGGCGCAGCAGGCGATCAAGCAATCCCATAGGCGCTTTGGCAGGTTTTTCCCCGCTCAAGGCCGACTCAAATAGACCCACCAACACATCCGGCCCGGCGGCGCCGGTGCGCCGTCCAACCTCCTGGCCGCCCTTGAAGGCTACCAGGGTCGGTATTCCATAAATTCGCAGGGCACGCAGCAGCTCTGGCTGCTCGTCGGCGTTGACCTTCCACACATCTACCTGGCCATCGTACTGCTGGCCGAGGCTCTTCAGCACGGGCTCAATCATCCGGCAAGGGCCGCACCAGGGCGCCCAAAAATCGACCACAACTGGTCGTGGATTCTGGCTCAATTTTTCGAAGAAATCGTTCACGCTCATCTGTAACCTCCAACGGAAAAGGGGGCCCTTCCCGCATATTTGGCTTGCCTACATCTCTTAGACGCAATAATCCGCCAAAGGTTACAGCCAATAATCCGATCACCCGCCGGCGCTACCGCCGAAAATACCACCCTCCGTCAAACGGCGCATGTCGCTCAAGGCCGTGGCGACTTCCTGCTCCGTCACCGGGCGGTCCTGATCGCGGTGCTTGAGCTCACCGGCGGCGGCTTTTTCCAACGCGACCTGGCCTACCGTGCGATCGCTGGCCAGCGCCTCCTTGACCAGCCTGGCGCCGGCGGCATAGCCGATCAGCGGGTTGAGCGCTGTGACAACAATGGCGTTCTTCTCCAGCCAGCCTTCAGCCTTGGAGCGGTTGGCCTGCAGGCCGAGCACACATTTCTCGGTAAACGCCCGCACTGCCCCGATGGTCACCTGCATGCTTTCGAATAAATTATGCGCCAGGATGGGCATCATCACATTTAGCTCCAACTGCCCGGCCTGCGCCGCCAGCGAGATGGTCAAATCGCAGCCCTGCACGTGGTACATGGCCATGTTGAGCATCTCGGCCAGCACCGGGTTGACCTTGCCGGGCATGATGCTCGAGCCGGGCTGCACTGCCGGCAGGCGGATTTCATCCAATCCGGTAGATGGCCCCGATGAGAGCAGCCGAAAATCGTTGGCGATGCGCGTCAGCGTGATCGCCAGGGTGCGTAATGAGGCTGAAAAGTCGGCTGCATCCGCCAGTGACTGCATGCTTTCGAACAGATTGTCGGAGGTGTGTAGCTCCAACCCGGTCAGCTCCGACAGCCGCCTGACCATGCGAGTGTGGTATTCTGGGTGGGCGTTCAGCCCGCTCCCGGTTGCTGTCCCACCGATCCCCAGGCGGCGCAAGCCCTCGGCACTACGC
>JAGDMX010000471.1 GCA_017860725.1 Chloroflexota bacterium
CTCGGTGAAAAGGGCACTCACCGTCGATGCTTTCATGCCAGGGTCGGCGTAATCGATCAAGGGATCGGCAATGTGCTGATATCCAGGGTAATAATCGGCAAATTGACGGCTCAGGTCTAATGTTTTCTCCAGCGCCGGCTGAATACCCGGGAAATCATTCTCTGCACGGGCTTTAACCCAGGCTTCGTAGGTCTCGCTGGCATGCTGGAACAACCTGCCAATGAACTCGGCTGGTACGCGAGTTTGGCGCTCGTAATCCTGCCGGGCAATGCGGACCAGGCTGGCGTCGTCTGAATCGTACGGCAGGCTCTCTGCCCAGGGCTGCAAGGCATCCAACAGCCTGCCGATTTGGGGGTCGATGGCGCGCTGGTGGGCTAGTTTTGAGATCAAGGCGGACTGTCGGGCACGCGCTACCGCGCCTCCGACCGGCATGTATGTGGATTGATCCCAGCCCAGAAGTAAACCGACCATTTCTAGATCGTAAATCTCCGCCAGGCGGTTTTTGAGTTCTTGCAGTTTTTGTTCCATATGATCAATGCTCCTATTGAACTTCTGTAGTGATTAATTTGCTATAGCGGGCGATCAGAATCCGCTCGGTAATAATAATCTCTCGTTCGTGGCTACCATCCTGGTATTTGGCTTCAATATCGGAGATGGCTTCGGGTGGGATAACTGCGTCTTTCCATTCTGCCGCAAGAAATTCTAACAACTCGGGCAAGCTGCTGGCATGGGTGGTGAAAATAAACTCACCTTGCTCGTCTAAGGAGAACCAACCCTGGTGAATAGCTTCTTCTAATGCCCGGCTGGCCTGTTCATATTCGATGAAGTCATCCGTCTCTCGTAGCCAGCCAACCAGCATCTCATTCTCCACCTGGCGAACGACAATCGGAGGAGGATCGCTGGATGGGTGAATCTCGATGAGATAACCATCGGATTTCAACAGGCGATGTGCGATCTCCAGGGCATGAACCATGCCCTCGGGTTCCATTCATCAGAGGGACCAGGAGAACAGCACCCGGTCAAAGGCTGGCGCTTGACTGCTGCGCTTGTAAAAATCTTCCAAACCTGAAGCCAGGAAGGCGACCCGATCTTTCAGCTCGGCCGGGGTGTCAGCCTGAGCCTGGCGGATTCGCTCTTCCTTGGGGTCAATGCCTATCACTTGGCTGGCCTGGTTGGCATAGCGCCAGGTCAGGCGTCCGTTGCCACAGCCCACTTCCAGCACACTTTGGCCGGTGAAGTCCCTCGCCAGGTTAAAAAAAGCCTGTATCTCATTTTCTGTCGGATCCAGAATTATGGTCATTGGAAATCCTGCTCCTAGCTTGGTTGATTATGGTTATCCCTGGGCTTGCAACTGGCTGCGCAGTTTCGCGGCCGTCTCTTGGAACGCGGCGAGCTTGTCGCGCTCCTTCTGCACCACTGCGGGTGGAGCTTTTTCAGCAAATGAGCCGGCCAATAGTTTTTCCAGCCGTTCGATTTGACCGCTGACTTCAGCCAGTTCTTTGCCCAGGCGCTGGCGCTCTTCAGCGGAATTCACCAGGTCGGCCAGTGGCAGGTAAATCTCGACAGGTCCGGCGACCAGGGAAATGTGCCCCTCAGGGCGCGCGTTGTGCGTCAACTCATCGGCAAAGATGTGAAGCTTTTCCGGGTCAAGGCGGGCTAAAGCAGCGATCGTGCCGGCTTGCTCCGACAATAACTTCGCTGTATCGCCTGGGGAATAAAATACTGCCGGGATGCGCTGGCTGGGGTTAACGTTTTTCTCAGCACGCAGGTTGCGGATGCTGCGCACAATATCCTGCACCAGCCCGAAGCTGGCAATCTGCTCGCTCTCCCCGGCATCTTCAGCCTGTGGCTCGGGCCAGTGAGCTACGATCAGGGCTTCTGCCCATTCGCCATCGTCCGGCAGCAATGTACTCGAATCAACCTGGGCTGCGCTTTTCAAATGACCCCACAACTCCTCCGTGATAAAAGGCGTGAAAGGATGCAGCAAGCGCAGGCTGTAATCCATCACCTGCACCATGCGATTCACGGTGTAATAGGCGCGGTCGCCGCCTTCGGCGATCTGCAGCTTGGCGATCTCGAGATACCAGTCGGCAAACTCGCTCCAGAAGAAATCGTAAATCTGACGACCGGCTTCGCCGTATTGGTAGTTCTGGAACAGGTAGTCCACATTATTGAGCAGGGCTTTCATCCGGCCCCAAATCCAGGCATCTGCCAATGTATACGCGGGGCTGCCTTGTGGCTCGACTGGTGCCTGTGGGATAGAACCAATGATCAGGCGGCCGGCGTTCCAGATTTTATTGGCAAAATTGCGGTTGGCTTCAACTTTCTTCAGGCTCAGGCTCATATCATTGCCCGGCGTTGAGCCTACCAGCAGCGTAAAGCGCAGGGCATCGGTGCCCAACTCGTCCATCACGACCAAGGGGTCGATAACATTGCCATAGGATTTGCTCATCTTGCGCCCGTGCTCATCCCGAATCAACCCGTGCAGGTATACCGTGTGAAATGGGATTTCGCCGGTGAACTCTAAGCCATCCATGATCATGCGTGCGACCCAGAAGAACAAAATGTCGTAACCGGTTTCCAGGACGGAGGTGGGATAAAAATATTTATAGTCTGGTGTCTCGGTTGGCCAACCCAGGGTAGAGAACGGCCACAATCCTGAAGAAAACCAGGTATCTAGGACATCGGGGTCTTGTTCAATTTGGCCGCTGCCGCAGTGTATACACTGCGTAGGGTCCACCCGGCTAACGGTCATTCCGGAACAGTTTTTACAGTACCAGACCGGGATGCGATGTCCCCACCACAACTGGCGCGA
>JAGDMX010000096.1 GCA_017860725.1 Chloroflexota bacterium
CGGGCATAGGTAGCATAGTCAATCTGCGTGCGCCGGGTAATGTAATCCGTGGTGTGCGGGGCTTTATCACGCCGCTCGCGGACGGCGTCCGTGACCGTGATCGAGAATGCATCCGAGCCTGCTCCCGACCCAAATGAGACCATCAAAATGCGATCGCCCGGCTCGGCAATGTCCAACACAGCCGTCAGACCTATGATGGCGGCTCCGGCGTAGGTATTGCCGATCACCGGTACCAGCAACCCCGTCGCGATCTGCTCCATGTTGAAGCCGAGCATCGTTGCTGCTCGCTGGGGGAATTTCGTGTTCGGCTGATGAAAGATCGCATATTTGTAATCAGCAGCAGTCGTTTGGGTGGCATCCATCAGTGCCTGACCGGCTTCGGTGATATGCTTGAAATAGGCCGGCTCGCCGGTGAAGCGCTGCCCGTGTTCAGGGTATTTGGCATACTGCCGCCGCCAGAAATCGGGGGTATCGGTGACATAGGAATAGCTGCATTCAATCACTGCCAGGGAGTTCTCCGCAGGCCCGAGGACAAAGGCAGCCCCGCCCGCTCCGGCAGTGTACTCCAGGGCATCACCCGGCTGCCCCTGGGCGATATCCATGCCAATCGCCAGGGCGTAGTCCGCCATGCTGGAACCGACAAAGCCAATGGCTGCCACCATGGCCTCCGTTCCGGCTTTGCAGGCAAACTGCCAGTCAGCCGCCTGCACGTTGGGCACTGCGCCGAGCGCTTCTGCTACCAGGGTAGAAGTCGGTTTGACAGCATACGGGTGTGACTCAGAGCCGACCCATACGGCGCGCAGTTGGCCGGCAGGGATGCCGGCCCGTGCCATAGCGTTGCGGGCAGCTTCAATAGACATAGTCGCCACATCCTCATCCAGACCAGCCACGGCTTTCTCTTTAATCGGCAGCCCGGATTGGCCGCCTGTCCATACTCGCGCGACTTCACTGGCCGGCAAGCGGTAGCGCGGCACGTAGGCACCGTAACCCACAATCCCTACCGGGCGGGAGGGTTTCAATAATAAATTATCCGTCATCACACGCTCCTCAACAAATGGCTGCCGACTAAATATTCCAAATAGCAATCAGAGATAACGACCAGCCGCCAATTTTATCATGATTGAAAACGATCACCCGGATTGCTTCCAGGCCTTCAGAATCTCTTCTGCGCGATCGATGCGTACAGTTTTCTCCGCCACCAACTGCCCCGCCAGGCGCTCGATCTGCTCACCTTGCGCCCCCGCGGCAATGGCAACCTGGCGGGCGTGCAGGCTCATATGCCCGCGCTGGATACCTTCCGTGGCCAGGGCACGCAACGCGGCCAGGTTCTGCGCCAGGCCCACTGAGACGATGATCTCGGCTAATTGGCTGGCGTTGGTGATACCCATCAGCTTCAGCGCAGCGCGCGCTGTCGGATGGACGCGCGTCGCGCCGCCAACGATTCCCACCGCCATCGGCATTTCCAGCGTGCCAACCAGGTTCCCCAGGGAATCGCGACCCCAGGTGCTCAGCGAGGTATAGCGCCCGCTGCGTGCCGCATAGGCATGCGCTCCGGCTTCCACCGCACGCCAGTCGTTGCCAGTGGCGAGTACTACAGCGTCCACGCCGTTCATAATGCCTTTATTATGAGTGGCTGCCCGGTACGGGTCGGCAGCGGCGAAAGCCCAGGCGGCGATGATACCGTCCCGCACTTCCTCAGCTGTGAATTCATCAAAGGCCAGCTCGCTTAGCGGGATGGTGCAGCGCACACGTGCCAGGCGGCGGTCGGCCAGGTTCGAGAGGATGCGCAGCAGCACGCGACCGCCGGTCAGCGCTTCGATGTGCGAGGCGAGGCGCTCGGCGGCGGTGTTTATAGCATTGGCGCCCATCGCATCGCGCACATCGTAAACCAGGTGCACCACCAGGAAAGGACCGATCGGCGAAGCCTCGATCAGGCGTACTTCCAGATCACGGGGACCCCCGCCCAGGCGCTTGAGCACTGGATCAATCTCGCCAGCCTCTGCCAACAGGCTCTCTTTTTGCTCCAGGATAGCCAGGCGCGCCATCGGTAGATCGGCAATATCCAGCACCTGCATTTGACCGATCATCTCCGGGGCGGTGGTATGTGCCAGGAATCCTCCGCCGGCGCGCGCCAGCTTAGCCATAAAAGATGCACCGGCGACGATCGATGGCTCTTCTACTACCATAGGCACCAAAACCTCGCGCCCGTTGACGATGAAATTGAGCGCAATGCCGAGCGGCAGGGCGTGCAGCCCGATTACATTTTCTATCATGTGGTCGGCTTGCTCACGCGAAAGCCCGGCCTGCCCGCTAAGGGCCGCCAGCTCTTCCGGCGTCAGCTCGCCTCGCCTGCCCAGCTCTGCCAACCGCTGCTCAAGACTTAGATTATAAAAACCGGGTATCCGTGAAGCGGATTGTGGTTCTGCCATGTAGCTCCTGTTCCATAAAACGCCCCAGTCAATGACATGTGCTCATTGCGCAGTCAGAGACCAGTATACGATCAAGCCAAGCAAATCATACTTCAGCCAGCCTCCAAAAACTATCAAACTAAGACAAATTAGGGTAAAATTGCACTGCGGTGAGGATTTTCGAATGGTAGTTTTAACGCGAGAGCAGCTGGAAGACCGGTTGGCAGCGATTCATCGCGTCAGCCTGGAACTGGTCAGCAATCTTTCCCTGGATGCCGTCCTGGAACGGATTGTTCAAATGGCCATGGAATTGGCCAATGCCCACTATGCTGCACTGGGTGTAGTGAGCGATGAGGGAGAACTGACACGCTTTATTCCGGTGGGAATGCTGCCAGAGGAGATGGATCGCATACCCCATCCTCCTGTCGGCAGAGGGCTGCTTGGATTGTTTCGCAGTGAGCGCAGGACAATTCGCGTGCCCGAGATCGGTGCAGACCCGCGCAGCGCTGGTTTTCCGCCTCACCATCCTATGATGCACTCATTTCTGGGGGTGCCTATTCTATCCGGCGAAACCTTGCTTGGGCAAATCTACCTGACCGATAAACAAAACTATTTCGAGTTCACAGAATCCGACGAGCGCGTGATCGAGACCCTGGCTGCGTACGCCGCAGTTGCCATCACCAACGCCCGTCTGTATGAAAACCTGCTCGATCATGAGTCGGCCCTGACTCAGCGCAACCAGGACTTAGACCTACTGAACGAGCTGGCGGTCTCGCTGACCGGCTCCCTGGATGTCGATACCATCCTGGATAAGACCCTTTCTTGCATGATGACTCATCTTGAGGTGCAGGCTGGTGAAGTCTTCCTGCGAGAGGAAAGCGAAAGGGAATTTCGCCTGGCACTGCACCGTGGTGACTTTATCGAGCCATTTTCCAAACGCGAGTTCTTCCTGATAGGGCAGGGGTACATCGGCATTGTGGCAGAGACCGGCAAACCAAAGGTCAGCACCAACCTGCGCAAGGATTTACGCTACCTGCGCCCCGAAGTGATCGAAGACGGTTTCCAGTGCATCGCCTGCATTCCGATGATCGCCCACGGCACCGTGGTCGGTGTGATGAGCGCCGCCACGCGACTGGATTGCAATATCGGCGAGCGTGAATTGAACCTGCTGATGGCAATTGGTAGCTGGGCCGGAATTGCGATCGAAAACGCCCGGCTGCTGCGCCAAGCGCGCCGCCTGGCTGTGCTGGAAGAGCGCGAGCGCATCGGTATGGATTTGCACGATGGGATTATCCAGTCTCTGTATGGGGTGGGCCTGGCGCTGGATTATGCCCGCATCGCATTTGATGATGACCCTCAGCAGGCGCAACATAAAATCGTCCAGTCGATTGAAGACCTGAATTGCGTTATTCAGGATATCCGCTCCTATATTCTGGACCTGCGCCCGCGCCAGTTTCACGGTGAGGATCTTAAGCAGGGACTACAGCGCCTGGTTGACGAATTCCAGGCTAATTGCAACACGCGCGTCTCTTTGATCGGCCCGGACAACAGCTTAATCGATTTTCCGTCTTCCAATGCCACGGCTTTGTTCCATATCTGCCAGGAATCGCTGGCTAATATTGCCAAGCATTCACATGCACTCATGGCATCCGTGAATCTGTGGACGGTGAGAGACCGGGTATTGTTAGAGATTACCGACAATGGTCAGGGATTCGATCTGAGCAAGATGAGTGTGACACTCGGGCATGGGCTCTCCAATATGCACACCCGAGCGCGCAAGGTCGGCGGGGATGTCGAAATTACCTCCTACCCGGGCGAAGGGACAACAGTTTTGGCCTGGGTGCCGCGCTTATCCAATTAATCCATAACGATTACCCTGACAATTCCCGGTCAGGCGGCTCCCTATGACCTTGATCTCCAGCACCAGCAATCCAAAAATCAAGCAGGTCCGTGCGCTGCGCCAGCGTAAAGCCCGCCAGGAAAGCGGGACTTTTCTGGTGGAAGGCATCCACCCGGTAGGCGAGGCGGTGGCAGCCGCGGCTGCCGGGCACAGGACCCGTATAGAAATGATCGTATATGCCCCGGACTTACTGTCCAGCGATTTCGCTCTGCGCCTGGTAGCTGAACAGGTCCAAGCCGGTATATCCTGTTACCCAACTACCGCAGAAGTCTTCGAGTCGATCGCCGATAAAGACAATCCTCAAGGCGTGCTGGCAGTTGTGCGCCAGGCCCAGCCTGATATAACCTATCTCAATCCAGATAACTTCCCTTGGGGTGTTGCTCTGGTAGCGCCACAAGACCCGGGCAACCTCGGCACGATCTTGCGCACCATCGACGCCGTGGGTGCCGATGGGTTGATTCTTCTGGAAAGCAGTGTCGATCCTTACCACCCCAGTGTGGTGCGTGCCAGTATGGGCGCCCTGTTCTGGCACCCGGTCGTCTCTGCCACTTTCAACGAGTTTGCTCACTGGGCGAAACAGCATTCATACCATCTGTACGGCAGTTCGGCGCATGCCGCGATCGATCATCAACAGATAACCGCTTACCAGCGCCCTTGCATACTTTTACTGGGTAGCGAGCGCCAGGGATTGACCAACGAGCAGGCGGGGCTATGTGATACCATGATCTGCTTGCCGATGCACGGGCGAGTTACCTCGTTGAATCTGGCTGTTGCTTCAGGGGTATTGCTTTACGACATGCTAGCTAAATTTGGCTCGGAGCTTTGAGGCTCACCATATCCACCACCACCTGGCGTACGGATACTCAGAATATCCCCTTTGCGCAGTTCAAAGGTGCCTTTGCCCGGCAAAGGTGTTTCCTTCCCTTCCCGGATCAACAGATTTACCCCCGTTTGACCAGGCTTACCACCGGACAACCCGTAGGGCGGCAATCGCCGGCGCTCGCTGAGCAAGGTCACCTGAGCATCTACCAATGTCAGGATATCCCGACAGATGCCATCGCCACCACGGTAGCGACCATCCCCTCCCGAACCATCCCGGACTGCATAGCGCACGACCCGCAACGGGTAGGCATATTCCAATGCCTCCACCGGCGTGTTCAAAGTATTCGTCATATGCGAATGAATCGCAGAAGGGCCATCCGATCCTGGCCGCGCTCCCATACCGCCGCCAATCGTTTCGTAATACGCAAAGGGAGTTTTACGCTCAAAATCATACCCACCGATAGTCAGGTTGTTCATTGTTCCCTGGCTGGCAGCCGGCACATGGGGATAATTTTCGACCCCACCTTCCTCAGGGTAGGCCTGCACCAATGCCCCCAGCAACACATCTACAATGCGTTGCGATGTTTCCACGTTACCACCCGCCACCGGGGACGGCGGCAACGCATTGACCACACTCCCCGCTGGGGCGATCACCTGGATGGGGGCCAGGCAGCCCGAGTTATTGGGCACATCCAAACCGATCAGGCAGCGAAAGACATAATACACTGCCGATAGCGTGACGGCGTACACAGCGTTGACACTGCCCTTTTGCTGCGGTGCCGATTGGCTGAAATCAACCACCGCCTGATCGCCTTCCAGCGTCACCCTCACCGAGATGCGCACCGGCTGATCGCTGATTCCGTTATCATCCAGGTAATCTGTAAAGGTATACTCGCCATCCGGCATGCGGCGCAACAAAGCACGCGTCATACGCTCGGTGTAAGCCAACAGTTCATCCATGTATTGAGAGACTTCCTCAACGCCATAACGCCCGACCAGCTCAACCAGCCGCTCCTCGCCGCGCTGGTTGGAGGCAATTTGCGCCCAAAGATCGCCAGCGCGCTCCTGCGGGGTGCGTACATTCGCCAGGATCAGATCCAGCAGCTCCTGATCGATCACCCCACCCTTCATTAATCGCACTGGCGGGATAATCAAGCCCTCCTGGAAAATCTCCTGCCCTACCGACATAGAGCCGGGAGTCATCCCACCAATATCGGCATGATGCGCCCGATTAGCGACAAAACCAACCAGGCGCGGCTGCCCATCTCCCCAGAAAACCGGTGATACCAGTGTGATATCCGGCAGGTGAGTCCCGCCGCGGAAAGGATCGTTTAATGCAATCATATCCCCCGGCCTGAAATCGCCAAACGCCTGAACTGCAGCCGCTACGGATAATGGCATGGAACCCAGGTGCACCGGGATGTGTGCCGCCTGAGCGATCATGCTTCCGGCGGCATCAAACAGCGCGCAGGAGAAATCGCGGCGCTCCTTGATATTGGGGGAATAGCTGGCTTTGCGCAGCACCACCCCCATCTCCTCGGCGACGGCCGCAAACAGGTATTTATAGATCTCAAGGCGGATGGCGTCGGTCACACTCGCTATTCCCTCGTCCCAACATCAATCCACAGGTCACCATAAACATCGACCTCAGCCTGGTCAGAAGGGCCAACCAGGATGGTGGTATCACTGCGCACCACGATCGCCGGTCCGATCACCCGATTGCCGGGCAACAGACTCTCTCCCCGGTAGAATGGAGTTTCCTGCGCACCTGCCGGATAGACAACCGTACGCCGATCGAGGAGTGCAGCACCGGCGTCCGCTGGGCCGAGCGGCTGCGCCTCCAGGATCGGCGGCAACACCTTACCAACGGCACGCACCCGCAAATTAACGATCTCCACCGGAGCATCCGGACGGCTGTATCCATATGCACGGGTGTGCTGACGGTGGAAATTGGTTTGAAACTCCGGATTGTAGGGTACCATCAACTCGTAAGACTGCCCCCGGTAGCGCATATCCAGGTAATGCTCAATCCTTACATCCTCCTCGGGGACGCCTTGTGCCAGCACATCCTGCCAACCACGCTGCGCCAGCAGTTCCAACCGGGCTGCTATTTCCTGTTGTATTGTGTCGCCGGGCAGCATGACCGTCAGCATGTAATCCCGGATCACATCCGCCGCCAACATACCGAACGCCGACAGGGTGGAAGCCAACGGTGGCACACACACCCTACGGATGCCCATCCGCCGCGCCAGGTCGGTGGCATGTAGCCCTCCGGCTCCCCCGAAAGACAACAACGTAAAGCGGCGCGGGTCGTAGCCGCGCTCCACAGAGATGACCCGCAATGCGCCTTCCATGTGCACATTGGCTACCGCAATCATACCGAGCGCCGCCTGGGTAGCCGTCATACCCAAAACTTTTCCCAGCCTCTCCAGCGCAAGATAGGCTCGTGCGGGATCCAATTGCATCTGCCCGTCGAGGAAATAATCTGGCGCCAGGCGGCCTAAGATCAGGTTGGCATCCGTCACGGTAGGCAGTTCACCACGCCCATAGCAGGCCGGGCCTGGATCAGCACCGGCACTCTGCGGACCGACCCGCAGCGCACCGCCTTCGTCCACCCGGCCAATCGAACCACCTCCTGCGCCAATGGTATGGATATCCAACACAGGAACGCGTATCGGGCAACCGCCAATTACCGCTTCACTAGTCACCTGCGGAGCCGTGGCGATTAATGATACATCGGTGGATGTGCCGCCCATATCAAACGCCGTTCTGGCGAGCCTCGTTCAAGCTGATATTGCCGCCATTCGACTGCATCACTCGCAATTGAACCCGGTCATCTGATCCTTGCGCTTGCTCCAGATGGGACAAGTAGCGGTCCAGCACCGGCGAGACATAGGCGTTGACTGCAGTAGTGCTCATGCGCTCATATTCGCGATACTCCGGCAGGATTTCACTCGAAAGTGAGACAAAAAAACCTTCCTGGCGCAGTCTTTCGCCGATTGCTTGCTCATGGTCGGGATGTAGGAACGAGAAAAGCAGGCAAACGGCCACTGCCTGCGCATTACAGGTACGGAGCTCTGCGATCAAGGCATCCAACTGCCTGGAATCCAGCGGCTGCAAAACCTGACCGTGGGTATCCACCCGCTCATCGATTTCGAAGCGTAAAGTTTTGGGTACTAATACAGGGGGCGGGTCTACCGTGAGATCATACAAATTTGGTCGGTTCTGTCTCCCAATCTGCAGCACATCCTTGAAGCCGCGCGTGGCAACCAGAGCGGTCCGAGCACCCTTACGCTCCAATAGCGCATTGGTTGCCACGGTCGACCCGTGAACGATGCCCAGCCCATTGAAGTCTGGTCGGCGCCCGGTTATATGTTCCAGGCCGGCCAGAACGGCTTCTGCTGGGTCGCGCGGCGTGGAGAGAAGCTTAAAGGTTTCAATCTGCCGGCTGTCCGGATGATAAACCACAAAGTCGGTGAATGTCCCACCGATATCAATGCCAACTCGCAGTGAGAGACCCAAGGTCATGCGCCTAGTCTATATTAAAAGACATCGCCTGTC
>JAGDMX010000472.1 GCA_017860725.1 Chloroflexota bacterium
TGACCCAGCACCAGGGCGACATCCTCAACGGTGTGATGGACATCCACCTGCAGGTCGCCGCTAGCCTTCACTTCCAGGTCAAATAGACCATGCACTGCAACGTGATTCAGCATGTGATCAAGGAATCCAATCCCAGTTTGGACGTCGTGCTGTCCGCGTCCATCGAGGTTGATGTTGATTAAAATCTCGGTCTCCGCAGTCTTTCGACGAACTTCGGCTATACGCATGACTTATACCTCTTTGAGTGCTGCCAGCAGGGCGTCGCTGTGTTCCGCTTTTCCTATACTGATACGGATATGATCCTGCAATCCAGGCTTGTTGAAATACCGCACCAGGATACCAGCCTGCGCCAGGCGAGATTTGAGTGCATAGGCGTCACGCCCTACCACCCGGCACAATATAAAGTTGGAATGGGACGGGTATGGCTGCAGCCAGTCGAACTCCTGCAGCCGGTGGAACAATTTTTTCCGCTCTTCCACCAGTTGACGGCCAAGTACCTCAAGCTGGTCAGCCTTTTGGAGCGAGACAATTGCTGCCGTGGAAGCCGCTACTGATACATTATACGGCTGCTTGATCTTCCACAAGTGTGGCATCAGGTCGGTCGGGAAGGCACCGAAACCGACCCGCAAACCTGCCAGTCCAGCCCATTTGCTGAAGGTACGCAGCACTACTAGGTTAGGACATTGCGGAACCCAGGATAAACGACTTGAACCAGGTGGTGCGAACTCGATATACGCTTCATCCAGCACCGCCAGGATTGGTAAGGTCAGCAGCCTTTCGATTACACCAGGAGCCAACAGGCTGCCGTCAGGATTATTGGGATTAGCCAGGAAAATCAGCTTTGGCTGATATTGCTGGATTGCCCGCTCAACAGCTTCCAAATCCAATGAAAAGTCGGCGCGGCGCGGCGCGGCAACCACCCGGGCACGGTTGATGTCACCATCGAAGGCATACATCCCAAAAGTTGGCGGGCAGTTCAAAATGGCATCGCCCGGCTCAATCACTAGGCGCAGCAGCAAGTCGATCAGCTCGTCGGCCCCCGCCCCGACCAGCAGGTTTTCTGGCGGCATGCCATGGTATTCAGCCAGTGCCTGCCTCAGCGCCCTGCTTTCCGGATCAGGGTAGATGTGGGTGAAAGGAAGCTCAGCCAGCGCCTGGCGCACTTCCGGCAATGGACCATACGGATTTTCATTAGCATCCAGCTTGATCAGGCGCTCTATGGGCAAGTTAAGCTGCTGTGATAGCACCTCGAAAGGCAGGATCGGCTCATAAGCCGGCATATCCAGGATATGACTGCGCACTAATTTTGCCGGATCATACATTGAAATCATTCTCCCGGAAGCGGGCAGCCGATGCATGGGCAGTCAGCATCTCTGCTTGCGCAATTTCTGCTGCTAGCAAGCTCAAGGATCGGCTAGCTTCCTCGTCCAATGCTATCAGGCTGGTGATTTTTACAAAATCAAGCACATTGAGCGGTGAGGCAAAGCGGGCGGTGCCGCTCGTAGGCATCACGTGGCTGGGGCCAGCAATGTAATCTCCTAACACCTCGAATGAGCCTTCTCCCAGGAACAGGCCACCGGCGTTACGGATCTTGCTGGCTAACCTATCGGGGTCGGCGACCGACAGGCACAAATGCTCAGGAGCATACTCGTCCGCCAATTGGGCAGCTGTTTCCAGGTCAGGTGTCAGGACAATACCGCCCTGGTTAGCCAAGGATTGCGCGATAATCTCAGAGCGGCTGAGGTTCTCCATCTGGCGGGCAACTTCGACCTGTACAGCTTCTGCCAGTTGTCGATCTGGGGTTAGCAGGATGGCACTCGCCAGGATGTCGTGCTCGGCCTGGGCTAGCAAATCGGCGGCGACCCAGGCGGGTTTTGCGGTAGCATCGGCGATGACCACCGTCTCCGTCGGTCCGGCTAGCCCGTCCAAACCCACGCTGCCGTACACCTGCTGCTTGGCCAGGGTCACGAACAGGTTGCCCGCTCCCACAATTTTATCGACCCGCGGGATGCTTTGTGTACCGTAAGCCATCGCCGCGACCGCCTGCGCGCCACCCACCTGGTAGATCGCTTGCAGACCACAAAGGTAAGCCGCGGCCAGGATCGTCGGATGCGGGTTAGGAGGGGTGCATACCACGATTTGCTCCACACCCGCCACCTGGGCTGGAACGACAGACATCAACAAGGAAGAGGGTAATGGGGCTGTTCCACCCGGGACGTACACCCCTACTCTAGCGATAGGTGTCACGCGTTGCCCCAGCTTGCCCCCAAGCCGACCGGTTTGCCAGTCCGGCAGCGGCTGGAATTCGTGAAAGCGGCGGATGCGCTGCGCCGCGATCGTCATCGCTTGGATGAGCGAGTCCGGCAGCGATTCATAAGCGGATTTTAGATCATCCAACCCTATCTCGAGACGCTCCGGGCGGGCGCGGTCCAGCAGCTCGGACCAGCGCAGCAGGGCTGCGTCACCATCAATGCGCACGCTTTCCAGGATCAGCGCGACCGCCTGAGGTGGTGTTACTCCCACTCCGAAAAGCTGCTCCGTGCGCTGCATCACCGCCGCTGGGTAATCCACATCCCGCACCGGATAGCGGCGTAAGATCGTGCTTTGTGCAGACTCAACATCGTAAATTTTTAACATTTAATCCTCCAGGGCAGCCAGCATTTCCTGATATGCCTGCGGCTCCTCTTCAAATATATACATCACTGGCGATACGACAACCCCGCTACCACCAATCTGGCGCAGTTCTGCGATCGCCTGGGCAAGCTGACTGCGGCGTACGATCAAATGCACGGCAAACCAG
>JAGDMX010000473.1 GCA_017860725.1 Chloroflexota bacterium
CGGCAAGAAGCAGTGTATCCCTGAGAAGCTCATGCCGCAACGTTTAACATAGTCTATGACGCGACCGCCGGCATGCAGAAGGGTGTGACTGAGCCGTGGGAAGTCCACATCACAGCGACTAACACCGTCTACAACGCCACCGCGGTAAAGGAGAAAGCGATCATTTACCCAACATTAAATTGATTGGAAAAAGCCAAAATTTATCTCCCTTGATCTACAACAAAGATCAGGGGGGATTGACTTAATTAATATGGATATGTATTATCAACTAATAATATATTTTGCGAAACAGGGGTCTACGAAATATATGTGGGCGGAACAACCCTTGCCGGCGCTGGTAAATGTACAGTATAGGCTGGCTATTCAGATGTTGGGCGGGTTCACGGTATCTATCCACGGACAGCTTGTGCCAGATTCCACCTGGCGACTGCGGAAGGCCAAGAATCTGGTAAAACTGATTGCCCTGGCTCCTGGCCGCCGCTTGCACCGCGACCAGGTCAGTGATATCCTTTGGCCAGACAGTGACCTTCGTGCGGGCAGTAACCTCTTATACCAAGCGCTTCATGCCGCTCGTCGGCTGTTGGCAGAACCCATTGCGGTCAGCAGCTGCTTGACGCTGGAAAATGGATTCCTCAGCCTGACCGCCGAAGCCTGGGTGGATGTGGACCAGTTTGAGGTTGCAGTCCAGACATTGAAAACTAGCGACCGCCAGGACCCGGCGGAGTACCAGCATGCTCTCGCGCTTTATTCTGGCGACTTGCTGCCCGAAGACCTGTACGAGGAGTGGACGCTCCAGCGCCGTGAGAGTCTGCGGTTATCCTACCTCGGCCTGCTTCAGGATCTGTCGCGGATTGAGGAAGAGCGTGGCAACTACTCAAGCGCAATCGCAGTCTTGCAGCAATTACTGGCAACGGACAGGGGAAGTGAAGCAGCTCACGTTGGGTTGATGCGCTTGTATGCCCTATCAGGTGAGCGCCAGTTGGCGCTGCGCCAGTACCTTACCCTGCGCGAGGTGCTGCAAACCGAACTCGAGACCGAGCCAGACCCCAAAACCGAACAGCTGCACCAGGCCATTCGCGATGGATCATATCCACCGGTTGATTCGATGGGCATGTTGCCGATGCAAACGCAGCTTTATGCACAGACCCCAGGGCTGATCACTCCACAAAACAATCGACAGTCAAAGCATAACTTGCCAGCTGAGCTGACCTCTTTCATCGGACGATCGGGAGAGATCGAGACCATTCTCAGGATGGTGAACGAACACCGTATGGTAACCCTGACCGGCTCAGGCGGCATCGGTAAGACTCGCCTGGCTTTGAAAATAGCCAATGGGCTTTTAGAATCGGACGCCGATGGCGTTATTGCTGACGGTGAGTTCACCGATGGCATCTTTCTGGTGGAGCTGGCCGCCCTCTCTGACCCAGACCTGGTCATGCAGGCCTGCTTCCAGGCGCTGAATCTGCTGGAGCAGCCAGGCACGGCCCTTTCGGATGTGCTCGTCCGCTTCCTGGCGCAAAAACATCTGCTCCTGATCCTGGATAACTGCGAACACGTGCTGAACGCGTGCGTTCAGCTGGCAGACCGGCTGCTCAAAGCCTGTCCGCGGCTGCACATCCTGGCCACCAGCCGCGAGATCCTCTCCGTTCCCGGAGAATTACCCTATCGGGTGCCTTCACTGGCCATCCCTGACTTGCAACCACAGCCTCGTTTACCGCTTTCACTGGCCGATATTGCTCAAGTGGAGGCCGTGCAGCTGTTCATCGCTCGGGCTGCTCTGGTATCACCAGGGCTGGACCTGACGGAAGCCAATGCCCCGCTGATCGCACAAATTGTACGGCAGCTAGATGGCATCCCCCTGGCGATCGAGCTAGCCGCGGCGCGGGCGCGCATGCTATCCGTTGAGCAGATTGCCGCCCGCCTGGATAATACTTTCCATCTGCTCACAGGGGGCAGCCGGACGGTTCTCCCTCGCCAGCAGACGCTCAAAGCCACCCTCGACTGGTCTTACGAACTGCTCTCGCCAAAGGAACAGCTGTTGTTCCAGCGTCTGTCCATCTTTGCCGGGGGTTGGCTGCTGGGCGCCGCCGAAGAAGTCTGTGCGGATGATGTGGATGAGCCATTGTGTGATTGGGAACGCCTGGATGCGCTGGAGATGATGGATCTGCTGGCGCAGCTGGTGGATAAATCGCTGGTTGTGGCTGAAACAGGTGAACGTGAGACGCGTTATCACATGCTGGAAGTCATGCGTCAGTATGCGCTGGGCCGGTTGGTGGAAGGTGGCTGTGGCATGGCCGTTCGCGATCGGCATCTGGACTACTATGCCCGGCTGACCAGAGAGGCAGAACACCACCTCCGCGGCAAAGGGCAGGTAGGCTGGTATACCCGCCTCGGCTACGAAATGGATAACCTGCGCTCGGCGCTGGAATGGGCGCGGTCGCGGGACGTTACGCGGGGCCTGCAGGTGATCGGGGATTTGATGTGGTTCTGGCACAACCGTGGCTTGTTCAATGAAGCCATAGATTGGGCCGAGCTGCTCCTGGCAGCCGAAGCGCAGGAGAGGGCGGGAGCGCCCATCTCCGGTGAGCGTGCCTTCCAACGGGCAAGGGCGCTGCGGGCATTCAATTACGCGGACTTTTATATTCAACGCAGCAAACCAGCAGAGCGGTCTGCCAACCTGTATGAGTGCGTGCACTTGCTACGCTGCCTGCCAGAATCCGCACAGCCGGGAACGCCTGCTCGGAGAGAGCTTGGGATTGCCTTGTTTTATCTAATCGCGGAAGACCAGCGGTGGGAC
>JAGDMX010000474.1 GCA_017860725.1 Chloroflexota bacterium
GTGAATTCGAAAGAGGTTATCAGGCGTTGATCGAGCATAAAGACCTGCTCTATCAACGCCCGTAAGGTTAAATTTACTACGATTTTTCGAACAAAGTTCGAAAAATCGCTGGAATATGAAGAAATAAGGAGAGAAGATGTCCGTAGCACAAATACTTGAGCAGACAGAGACACCGGCCGTGAAGGAGTCAGTGGTCAATAATTTTTCGATCACGGTAGCCACCGTCAACGGTTCCGGAAGCCAGACTTCCAACCTGACGATCCTGCGCGCCTTGTTCAAGATGGGCATCCCCGTTTCGGGTAAGAACCTGTTCCCGTCAAACATCCAGGGTCTACCCACCTGGTACACCATCCGGGTCAGTAAAGACGGCTATCTAGCGCGTCGTGACGAGCAGGAGGTGATGGTAGCACTGAACCCGGCCACCTTCGCCCGCGACCTTGGGAATGTTCACCCCGGCGGCGCTATCTTCTATGCCGATGATATCAAGCTGGCGATCACCCGCCAGGATATCGCCGTTTATCCCATGCCGGTCAAGCGCCTGGTGATGGCATCTAATGCGCCTTCCAACCTGCGCGATTACATCGCCAATATGGTCTACGTGGGCGTTGTCGCGCAGAGCCTGGATATAGACATGGAGATGATTTACAAAGCGCTGGACTTCCACTTCAAAGGCAAGCAGAAAGCCATTGATCTCAATTGGGGCGTCATCAAGGCGGCTTACGATTGGGCGAGCGAGACCCTGGCGAAGAAAGATCCTTACCACGTCGAAGCAATGAATGCCACCGAAAAGTTCATCATGGCCGACGGTAATACCGCCGCTGCACTCGGGGCGATCTATGGAGGCGTGCAGTTCGTCTCCTGGTACCCGATCACCCCAGCTTCCAGCCTGGCAGAGGCATTGAACGAATACCTGCCCAAGCTGCGCAAGGACCCGGTCGAAGAAGGCAAGAATACCTTTGCCGTCGTACAGGCGGAAGATGAACTGGCGGCAATCGGTATGGCGGTCGGGGCAGGCTTCTCCGGCCTGCGGGCAATGTCATCCACCTCAGGCCCCGGATTGAGCCTGATGACCGAATACGCCGGCCTGGCTTATTTTGCCGAAGTGCCTTTGGTTATTTGGGATGTGCAGCGAGTTGGTCCCAGCACTGGCCTACCCACCCGCACCGCTCAGGGCGATCTGCGCTTTGCCCATTTCATGGGCCATGGCGACCAGGAGCATATCGTGCTGCTGCCCGGATCGGTGTGCGAGTGCTTCGAGTTCGGTTGGAAGGCCTTCGATCTCGCCGAACGGATGCAGACGCCGGTCTTTGTGCTGAGCGACCTGGACTTCGGAATGAACCAGTGGATGACAGAACCGTTCGCCTATCCCGACCAGCCCATGGACCGCGGGAAGGTGCTGTGGGAAGAAGATCTGGAAAAGCTAGACGGCGCATGGGGCCGCTACAAAGATGTCGATGACGATGGCATTCCATACCGTACGGTCGCGGGCAACCGCCACCCGGCGGCGGCTTACTTTGCCCGCGGAACTGGCCATGATGAAATGGCCCGCTACACCGAAGATAGCACGACCTGGCATAACCTGCTCGACCGGCTCAAGAAAAAATATCACACCGCCAGCCAATACGTACCCAGGCCGGAGATCGAAACGACGCCCGGCAGCCCGGCAGGGATCATTTTCTTTGGTTCAACTGAGCCGGCAATCAAAGAAGCGCGCCTTCAACTTGCCCAAACCGGCGTAAACATTGATTCGATGCGGCTGCGCGCGGTACCCTTTACAGAGGAAGTGAAAAACTTTATCCAACAGCACGAGCGCTGCTATGTGTTCGAGCTCAACCGGGACGGCCAGCTCCACCAACTGCTGACACTCGAATATCCTGAACTCGCGCTGAAACTGATCTCAATTGCTTATACGGATGGCTTACCACCGACTGCCAGCCTGGTGCGCGAGGCCATCCTCGCCAAGGAGAATAAATAACTATGGACGATCGCACAACGAGCCAACGTGTCCAGGTCAATGTAGTTGGCCTGAGCAAGACCGATTACCGCGGAAACACCACCACACTATGCCAGGGCTGCGGTCATAACTCGATTTCGAGCCAAATCATTGCCGCCTGCTATGAATTGGATATCGTCCCAGAGAACGTGATCAAATTTAGCGGCATCGGCTGTTCGAGCAAAAGCCCGACTTATTTCCTGAATCGCTCATTTGGCTTCAATGGCCTGCATGGGCGCATGCCATCTTTGGCGACCGGCGCGCTGTTTGCCGACCACACTTTACACGGGATTGCAGTCAGCGGCGACGGCGATTCGCTTAGCATTGGCATGGGACAGTTTAAGCACGTCATTCGCCGGAATCTGAATCTGGTTTATATAATCGAGAACAACGGCGTCTATGGGTTGACCAAAGGCCAGTTCTCGGCCACAGCTGATAAGGGCTTGCAGCTCAAGTCGCAGGGCACTAACCCATATATGCCGATTGATATCGCCTGGGAAGCCCTGGTTGGCAATGCCACCTTTGTGGCGCGCTCTTTCGCCGGCGACCCGAAGCAAGTCAAAGAATTAATCAAAGCGGCTTTAAGCCATGGCGGCATCGCTGTCTTGGACATCATCAGCCCGTGTGTCACCTTCAACAACAAGGATGATTCTGTACAGTCGTATGCGTGGGGCAAAGAACATGAAGTCGCTCTGCACGAGCTTGCCTATGTCCCGCCGGCTGAAGAAATCATGGTCGAGTATGGAGAGGGCGAAGCTAAAGAGGTTACCATGCACGATGGCTCGCGGGTAATCCTGAAG
>JAGDMX010000097.1 GCA_017860725.1 Chloroflexota bacterium
TAAGGCTTTTATGGACGATCATACTTCCGGTGGACAGATGATCGCATGGGGACGGCGCTTATTCGGAGTCTCGCGGCTGATCTTGATTAGATCCGTTTTGTAAACTTATCAAAGGTCAGCTTTGCGGGAGGTTCATCCATCACCGGTGTATGTAGAATATAAACTCATCTATCTGACACGGAGATTAAGAAATGCAAATGAAATGGTGGAAAGAAAGCGTAGTTTACCAGATCTATCCACGTAGTTTTTTCGACAGCAACGGGGATGGCATTGGTGACTTGCGCGGCATCATATTGAAACTGGATTACCTCAAAGAGTTGGGGGTCAATGTGGTGTGGTTGTCTCCGGTCTATAAGTCGCCTAATGATGATAACGGATATGATATCAGCGACTATCAGGATATCATGCCCGAATTTGGCACGCTGGCGGATTGGGAGGAGATGCTCGATGGTATGCACCGACGCGGTATCAAACTGGTTATGGATCTGGTAGTTAACCATACCTCTGATGAGCATCCCTGGTTTGTTGAATCGCGCAAGTCCAGGGACAATCCCTACCGCGATTACTATATCTGGCGTCCGGGCGTAGATGGGCGTGAGCCTAACAACTGGAAATCTCATTTCAGCGGCTCGGCCTGGCAGTACGATCCGGTTACACAAGAATACTATCTACACCTCTTCTCGAAGAAACAACCCGACCTGAATTGGGAGAATCCCCAGGTGCGCCAGGAAATTTATTCCATGATGCACTGGTGGTTGAAGAAGGGTGTAGATGGTTTCCGGATGGACGTTATCAACATGATCTCGAAAACCCCCGGGCTCCCGAATGCACCGCGTCTCTCGGATGATCGCTACCAGTACGGCGGAAACTATTTCTTGAACGGGCCGCGCCTGTTGGAATATCTCAATGAGATGAAGCAGCAGGTTCTCTCCCAATACGATATCCTCACTGTCGGTGAAACCCCAGGTGTAACCCCACAAAACGCGATAGCTCTCACCAACGAGCAAAATGGCGCACTTAGTATGGTTTTCCAATTCGAGCATATGGGACTCGACGCCAATCCCAACCCTGGTTCTACTCGTGATTCTATTACAACCTGGAAGCTGGCTGATCTGAAAGCGGTGATGACGCGATGGCAAAAAGACCTGGATGGTAAAGGCTGGAATAGCAACTACCTGACCAACCACGACCAACCGCGCCAGATTTCTCGCTTCGGTCATGATGGCCGGTATCGTGTCGAATCAGCCAAGTTATTGGGTACTTTCCTGCACATGTTACAGGGTACCCCATACATATATCAGGGCGAAGAGCTTGGCATGACTAACGTGACCTTTGAGTCGATCGACGATTATAGAGATATCGAAACTATCAACATGTATCACGAGCAGGTAGAAGAAAAAGGAAGAGATCCCCGCTCAGTCATGGAAATCATCCATGCAAAGAGCAGAGATAATGCCCGCACACCTATGCAATGGGATGACGGACCGCAGGCTGGATTTACTACAGGTACACCCTGGATTAAGGTCAACCCCAATTACTCAGAAATCAATGCCGCACAGGTTCTGGCGGATCCAAACTCCATCTTTCACTTCTACAAAAAGCTGATCCAGCTGCGTAAGACATATCCATTTGTAATCTATGGCTCCTATGATCTGATCCTGCCCGAGCATGAGCAGATCTATGCCTTCACTCGCATATTCGAAGATGAGCGTCTGCTGATTGTGTTGAACTATAGCCAGGAATACGTTGTTTTGACAATGCCGGAAGATCTTAGATATACGAGTGCCAGCTTATTGATCTGTAATTACCCGGTAGATCCTGCTATACACATCGACCATTTCACTCTACAGCCATATGAGGCTCGTGTTTACCAGCTAGTCGGCCAAGGACGGTGAAGCTGATAAGGTGAGCGGGCTAAAGCTCGCTCTGCTGGATGCACCCAGGCAGGATTCGAACCTCTCGGCCAACTACCGCCCGGGACCTTGTTCCGCCCTCTGATCCGTAGGCAGATGCTCTGCACATTCGAGTAGAATTATATAGCGAGTGATAATATGGAATCCGATGTACAAGCTTTTCTGGACGAGTATGCACCCAGAGTGCAAATGATCGCATGGGAAGTCAGGTCCCTGGTCCTGGATGTTGCACCAGATGCACTTGAGCAGATCGATATCCCCGCAAAATTACTCGCATATGGTTATCGGCAAACTTACAAAGACACCATTTGTGTGATCATGCCATTAAAAGCGGCAGTGAACCTGGGATTTCCCCGTGGAGTTGAGCTACCCGACCCGACCGGCTTGCTAACCGGCACAGGCAAAAAAGCGCGTCATGTCAGGCTTAATACCGTTGAAGACACCCAGGCGCCTGGGCTGCGAGCCTTGCTTGAAGCTGCTGTCGCGAGATTGAGATCCCCCAATCTTTAAGGATTCACTCTTACTGTGCAGGTAAATTATAGTAGTTGTAAACCGCCTGGGAGAGTTTGGCGACCAGCTCTGAATTGGTTTCCCAGAGCAGCTGTTCAGTGTTATTGAGGAAGACGGCAATGACATAGTTGCCACCCAGTGTATAAACGATACCGGCATCGCCGATGGTGTTGATGACCCCGTTTACATTGGTAACCCAGCCATGTTTGTGGGCTATCTGGGTGCCTTCTGGCAATCCAGCGGTCAATAATACCGGCAGACGGTTATTAAGTAAGAGCTGGATCATGCTACGGCATTTCTGCTGGTCGATTTGACCGGGGAAAGCTGCCGGTAAGGTACCGCCGCCGGTCTGTGCACAGTCGTAAATGTCGTGCAGCAGCATGCCGATCTCGGATGGGGTGGTTTGGCTGTAGACATCGGGGTCGGTATCGATATCTGTACGGGTGTTAGCGGGAGTTTCAATCAGCTCCAACAGCGGCGATCCCGCTGAAAAATAGCCAGCCAGAAATGTGTTTTCCAACCCGAGCGAGCGCATATCCTCCGTTACCAGCAGGGGGCCGGTATCGGGGTTGATCAGCCGGTCCATTAACCAGTCCGCTGCTTCATTACCGGAGAGCTGGATCATATCAGCCATCAATTTGAGACTCTCGGCATCATTCATATCCGTCATGCGCCGGAAAGAGGAAACCATAATCGGTATCTTGATAATACTGGAAGCGGTAAATGCGATATCAGGCTGAACCGTGATATCCTCGCCATTTCTCCAGGCAAAATGAATTTCCTCACCGGTTTGTAAATCCAGCAAGTAAATTCCGGCCAGCCCATCGAAGTTCTCTACCTGGAGAGTCTGCCGGAGAAGTGTACCCAGGTTTTGGAACGGCGGGCGGGTTGGGTTGGTACGCTGCAAAGGTAGGTCTAATGTTCGGTTGTTGGTGGAATAGAGGGCGTTTTCGATGAGCCGTACGGAACCGTCGGATTGTAGTGCCGTGCCGGCTTCACCGGGTTGAAAATTAACGGTTCCTACAATTGGCATTGCAGGCTGAGATGGCTGGTCATAGCGAGTGGATATCTCATCTAGAAAAAGGCGCAGACGCTGTTCGGAATAGGAGGCGCTGAGAGGTACGGATGACGGAGAGGAGGATCGACCCCACAAAAAATCCCAGAACTCCTGATAAAATACCGAACGGGTGCGTTGCAAATCTGCTTCAGATAGCATCTTATCAACATCCAGCTGGAAATCCACCACTGCAGGGTCTAGTTGGATGACACTGTCGCGGTAGTGCATCTCTACTGGCTGAGAATATACCTCCAGCAGGCGGGTAGCGGCAGAGGCGCGATCCAAGCCCCCGACTGGGACACCGGCAATCAGCAACCCACCAGGTAAATACGACCGCACCCGGCTGAAGCGAACAAGCTGGACAGCAGTCAATATGACCGCCAGCAGGAGCAATGATAAGGATAGGATGCGTAATGCTGAAAGTGTACCGCTTTTTCTCACGAACAAGCCTCGTATAGGATCGAATACTGCAAACGATGATCATACCACAATCTATAAGGCGATTGATTTGATATGGCTTAAGGGTTAATTAAGCGCTACAACCAAGATCATTATTGGAATGAAGCAAATTTCCTTTACGGATGTCTATTGGAGAAAATCATCGCGCAATGAGGGTGAGAGGAAGAAAAACAGGAGCTGCCCCAAGTTCGCCGGGACAGCCCCGGTTTCTGCAACCCCCCGGCCGGACAGGGGTTCGGGTGATGCCATCGGAGGCCGGAGAGATTGTCAGCGAGAAATGACCAGCTTGACTACTTTCTCATCTCCATTGAGGGTGAGCCGAGCGAACTGGGTCAATTTTCGCTCGGAGGAGTGAAATGATTTGCGTAGGGTGACTGTGCGCCGATTAGGTGTTTTTACCGGAACAGCCTTTCCAAACAACTGGTGGTTAGGGCAGTCTTGCCCATTGCCACTACAGGCGGTGGGCTCGTTACTAACTTTGATCTCTGCGCCTTGCATATCGGGCAGGTATTTGACCACCACTTCGCGTATCGAGTTCATCATGCCCTCGGAAAGAGCCAGGTTTGTGGAAAGCTGGCAGGTTCGATCACAAACCGTGCTGATTTCCACAGGAGGCTGGAGCGAGCGAGTGATGCTTTTCTTGCCAGATGGATTAGGGATGATTTGTAGCAATGGATCGCCATACAGCACAAAGGAGATCAGCGTCTTTTGATCTTCTCCATCCAGGTATCCCTGGCGAGTATTCATTTCCTGAGCCAGCCTCAACTTGGCCTGGCGAAGGGCTTCACCAACCGGTATTCCTGCACGGATGCATGTCCAGAAATGAAAGCCCAAGTAATCGGCGGCGATGAGGGGTGCGTTGATTGAGCCGTAAGACATCGCTGTTGAACCAACCACAGCACCAGCGCCAGCCTCCAGGAAGCACAGCGATAAGGCCTCTTCTGCAGACTTATTCACAATATTAGCCCCATAACACGCTTCGGAGAAAATAATTTGAGGCAGGCGGGCATTGCCCGGCTTGGGAGTGGAATACCCCAACTGCTGCACATCTTGCGGCCTTAAGGCAACCGGATAATCCGGGTCGCGCCCGCCAGCCTGGATTTCTCGTTGTCCGAACCATTCACCGGCGTCTACCAAGCCGTGCAGGTTGAAGTAGGCAAACTGACCGCTGGGTGTGGGTACGCCACGAACCGTTTTCTGGTTTGTGTCCCGCTGCTCGACGCCATACGGAGGCGAGCTGTGCAGATGACTGGATTTACCAATTACCTTAAAAACGGAAGCGGAGGCCTGTTTCCAGACGGCGGCGGTGTAGCCAAAGCTGGAAACAGGCCCGCTGGGAACACGGCGGATCAACCTGACCAAACGGCCGAACCAAGCCTGATAGCCGCGCCTCGGTGCATCTGGATTCAGGTACCGGCGGCCAAGGCGGTGGAGCTGGTTCAGCAGTAAGGCGGGATTGCTCCCGGTGCTGTCCGGTAGGCGTCCAACAGGCCATTCGGGCAGAAAATAATTATCGCCGCGGCAGGCATAAGGGTTGTCTGAAGGGACTGCCTGATCCTGGTCATCGACCGGATTTGGAAGCAGATGGAAGGGGACGATATCCGGTCCGCCCAAGATGAGCAGCGCGCCAATGCGTTCGCCGTGCTTTGCCAGCGAGTCGTCCAACTCGACTAAGGCGGTTTTGATGGCGGTAGCATTACTTGGATGAGCGGCTTGCAAATTGGAGAAACCGCTGCTCTCCGGGCGATCGGCCAGGTAGAGTCTTGAGCCCCAACGCATATCAGCGTGCGTGGCAGCGTAGGACTGCACCTTGATCGCTAGAGAAGCTGCCTCGGCGAGAATCTGATCCGCGGCTTGCTCGCCATACTTGGCTGTTAAATTATTGCCCATGGTCATAATCACATAGACCGGGAAGCGCGTGTCCAGGCCTTTAATCTCCGGGCGATTCAATCGATCTGCAATCCGATACAGCTCACTCTGGACAGGAAGAATATCCACATCCAGGCTTTTTACCTCATAAGTAGAGATTACAACCTCAGGTACGGGGGCTTCGGAGGCAATCACAGCGGCTGGGATCGAAGAGGCGACCGTGAGTTTGGCAGGTCGGATGGTTTGAATTCGCTGGGTCTCAGCCAGTGGTTTAGGTTCATCGGCCAGAAAAACCAGCTCTCCTGCGGGCAGCTTATTCCAGCCGATTTTCGCTGCGACACTGGCGGGGATTATCCAACGAAAGCCCAATTCAAGAGGTGTGGGCCAAAGCGATGTATAACGATGACCCTGCCCCCATAACCGATCCGCTACCTGACCGCCAACATCACGCCGAACAGCTTCGTGCAACAGAGATACACCCTGGGCGGTTTCGCCGGCATCTATCAAGGCTTCGGCTAGATAAAGCTTGCAGACCATGCAGTCAGGCCAGCGCCGCAGATAATGATCTGCCAAGCTACGCATTGCGGCCAGAGGTGCCATACGAGATTGAGCTATCATCTCGAGATGGGTGACAGCCGGCAAGGGGCTTTCAAGATCTTGACCGAGAACAGGTAAGATCCCCGCCTGAGCCTGGGTAAAGGCACCCTCACTCACCTGCTGGCGCACCTGGAAAAGTTGAGTTCCCCATCCGTCTCCCTGGGCGGCAATTCGCTTGCCCTGACTGCCGGATAGAGCCGTACTCCACTCTGCCAGGAAGTGGTCAGTCTCCTCGGTGGACTTATCGAGAGAAGCCTGAATATTTTTCCCTCCATCCGAAATGGTCTCGGTAGAGGAAAGCCGGAGCGCATCTCTCAAGGCTTCGACCGCTGGAATGAACTCCGGATCGACCTGGCACAATCCTTCCAGAACGCGAACAGCCTGTTTTAAGCGCTGTCCACCAATCAGGGAGTGGGCATAGAGCAGGCTGGCATGCAAGTCGCCGGGGTACGCTGATAGCCATCCCAGAGTAACCTCCTGGGCAAAACGATATTCTTCGACCTCCAATGCGGATTGAGCGATCAGCAGATACAAATCACGGGAGAATACCGGGTACTGCTGAGAGTTTCCGAAATTATGAGAAGCGGTCTGGGTTGATGTTAGCATAGGATTATCTGGCTTGCCTTTCACACCGGATTATTCGACCATGTTCAGGGTACCGCGGTTATGAATCAAGTTGAGGGCTACCAGCGCGCCTAATTGGCGATGGATGTTCACATCTCTCGGGGCAAGCTGGGCAGCTCGGCGGAGCAGGTTTTCAGCTTCCGCGTAATCTTTACAGTCCTTTAAGGTGATCCCGGCATGGTAGTAAGGCCAGGGGTTCTTGGGCGCAATCGACATGGCTTCTTTGTAAACACTCAAAGCCTGAGAAGTCTGTCGCAATTCTTGATATGCGCGTCCCAGCTCAAGATAAGCTTCGATGTGTTGGGTCTCTTGATGGATAGCATCGCGCAGGTAGGAAATTGCTTCTTCAGGTTGTCCAGCTATGCGGAGCTGCTGGCCAATCAAGCAATTAAGACTCAATTTATCTTCAGGGGCGAGCTGGCCAAGATCGGCTTGCAGGGCTTGGCGTCCAGCTTGAACCGCAGCCTGGGTGTTCCCGGCTTCGACTTCCAGGCGCGCCAGCCCAGCAAGTACCAGCGAATCACCTGGATACCGTTCGGCAAGTTCCTGCCAGGCGACCAAAGCTGTTTCAATCCCCTGCGTCCGGTGGAGTAGATCGGCGCGCTCCATCTCTAAGATTTTTGGCTCTGGGCTACAAGCAACCGCGTGATCCAATGCACGCAGTGCTTCCAGCGGCTGATCCACCTCCTGGAATGCACGAGCGAGAAGCTGCCAGGCCGGTGGGTACTCCGGTTCACGACTTAAGATTGCCTGCGCGCATTGGATCGCCATGTTAGGGTCTTTTACTGCCAACGCCAGGCGACCGCGGTTTTCCAGGGTAGCAGGGGA
>JAGDMX010000098.1 GCA_017860725.1 Chloroflexota bacterium
TGCTGGCGCGAGTATGGGGGGCGGAATTTGTCGGGCAGCCGCAGGTGGTGTACGTCCACATCCGCTGGCTGCGCGAAAAGGTCGAAGAAAATCCTAACCAACCCCGCCGGATTATCACTGTACGGGGGGTGGGTTATAAGCTGGAGCCCCAAGGGATATGATCTTCCGGACCCTGCGCATCCGCTTGTTGCTCAGCCATATCCTGCCGTTCCTGATCCTGCTGCCTGTATTAGGGATGGCAATGATATATCTCGTGGAATCCCAAATCCTGCTGCCACAACTGGCGCGAGACCTTCAGTCGGAAGCCCGCCTGCTGGCGCAAATCAGCACGCTACAGTATAACCAGCTCAGCAGCCAGCTATATTACGAATACGTTCTCAGCCAGGTGCGCCCCAATCCGGAAATTCAAGTAATGTACCTCAGCCCAGAGGGGGAATTGCTGTACACCAGCGAGGTACAGGATTTGGAGCTGCTGGGCTATTTCTTACAAACGGACGGGCTTGAGGAGGCGCAAAAGGGGGAAGTAGTTGTGCTTGCCGAGTATTCCGGCGTGCTTCTTCCTTACGGTGAAATTGAAGTGCTGCAGCCTGTGTTTAATAAAACCGGAGGGTTGATCGGTATCATCCGCATGGTTTATCCGAACGCCGCCGCCAGCGAGCTGTTCCGCTCAATCCGCAACCTAATCCTGATCGTACTGGTAGCCGGCCTGGTGGTTGGTATGATCCTGGCATTGGTTCTGGCGGTAAACATCGGCAAACCGGTCGAACAGGTCACGCGCGCTTTGTATAATGTCGCCGGAGGTGTACGTAGCGAGCAGCTGGTCGAGCAGGGGCCACAGGAAGTTCGCAACCTGGTCCGGTCAATCAACTACTTGGTGGCTCGGCTAAACAGCCTGGAGCAAGCGCGCCGCGTGCTACTGGCCAACCTGGTGCACGAGCTGGGGCGCCCGCTGGGGGCGCTGCGCTCAGCTATTCACGCCTTATCCAGCGGAGCGGCAGCAGACCAGCAGCTGCTGCAAGACCTGACCCAGGGCATGGATAGCGAAACTGCACGCCTGCAGAATGTGCTAGAGGACCTGGCGCACCTTCACGACCAGGTGCTGGGCGGGCTGGAGATGAAGCGCGAAGCACTGGATTTAAACGAATGGTTGCCCCAGGTACTGGCACCCTGGCAAGCGGCTGCAAAGGAAAAGCACCTGCACTGGTCAGCTGAAGTCCCGTCTAACCTGCCGACCATCCAGGCCGATGCGGAGCGCCTGTCACAGGTGGTCGGTAACTTACTCAGCAATGCCATCAAATATACTCCAACGGGGCACCAGGTGCAGGTAGCGGCTGGGCAGCAGGACGGACAGGTATTCATCCGAGTTGCTGACGACGGTCCGGGTATCCCATTGGATGAGCAGGAGAAAATCTTCTCGCCCTTCTACCGCGGCGAACAGCGGCGGCGGATCAAGCAAGGCATGGGACTAGGACTGACCATCGCCCGCGACCTGGCCATCGCTCACGATGGGCGTATCGAGGTGGACAGCGTTCTTGGGAAAGGCAGCCAGTTTACTTTATGGTTGCCGGTATTCAGCTCGCTGCCAGCTGAATAACCACAACACGGCTCAGCCCAAGGGCATTGGGACTGAGAATTTATTACAGAATGTGAATTCGGGATAAAAGGATTTTGGTTTTATTTTGGGCGGCGGAACCGCCCAAAATAAAACCAAAACACCTCTTTTTTCCATATCCCGAACTGATGTTACAGAAGGTAATTTGTTCCCGTTCCAGGTCGGAACGGGAGCAGTTTTGTGGCTGACAAAAGACCAGCCACCATCACCTTAAGGTTGCCATTAGGTTGCGCTGAGGTCGAGATAAAGACTCGGGATCGCTTTTAGGGTATCCTATTGCCTCGAAGGGAGTATGGATGATGAACCTACCGGCAAGCCCCAAAAATCGGACGATCAACCCATCTGTCCTGGTGAAGGATTTGGAGAGCCTGGATGTGAAGCAGCGTGAAAAAGCACGCCGCACCCTGGCGGCTCTGGGAAATTCGGCGCTGCCCGAGCTGACCAAAGCGCTGGCCAATCCAACCGAGTGGGTGCGCTGGGAAGCTGCCATGTCCCTGGCTTTAACCGCCAATCCAGAGTCAGTGCCCAATCTAGTCGTTGCCCTGGAGGATTCAAGCCCCTCCGTACGCCTGGCTGCGATCGAAGCTCTGACCGCTATTGGTCGCCCAGCCATCCCGGAGTTAGTTAAAGCCGTTAAGCAAAAACCTAACTCATCTACCCTGCGCCAGGGAGCCCGCCGCGTCCTACGCACTTTAAAGATGCGCGGTAAGCTGGCACCGAAAGACCCTTCAAATATCTCATAAAACATATTCATAATTATTGGAGAAAAAAATGAAGACAAAAACTCTAACTATTGCAAGCATGCTACTCCTATCGGCTTTGGTGCTCGGTGCATGCAGCGGCCCGATGAGCGCCCTGGCGGAACAGGCCGAGGGGCTCGTCAATCAGGCTGAGACCGTGGCTGTTCAAAAAATTGCCAAACAGGCGGAAGCCGTTTCGGCGCAGGCGGCGGATCAGCAAAGTTCTCCCGCCATCCAGGATGAGTCGGGGCTGCTGGCAGCCTACGAAAACACATTGACCGGCGTTTACGAGCGTGTCAATCCGTCGGTGGTGTTCATAGGTGTAGTCAAGGATATCAGTGCCGCCTTAGGCGACCAAATCCCCAGTCTGCCTGACCTGCCGAATTTACCGGAAGACCTGCCTAACCTGCCCGGATTACCCGAAGATCAGTCGCCTTTTAATGATGGGCAACCCTTTGCCAGCGGTTTGGGCTCCGGTTTTGTGTGGGATACACAGGGCCACATTGTCACCAACAATCATGTCGTTGAGGGCGCTTCTAAGATAGAGGTAATCTTCTCAGATGGCACCAGCCTCCCGGCAACCTTGGTCGGAGCAGACTCTTATAGCGATCTGGCTGTGATCAAGGTTGAAGATGCCGGGGAGCTGCTCAAACCCGTTACGATGGGCGATTCCGACAAAGTTAAGGTTGGTGAGCTGGCGATTGCGATCGGTAATCCGTACGGTCTGTCGAACACCATGACAGTCGGCATCATCAGCGCCTTGGGGCGCTCTATCCCGGCCGGCGCAGCCAGCCAATTTACTGCCGGGCAGAACTTCACTATTCCCGACATCATCCAGACTGATGCACCGATCAACCCGGGCAACTCCGGCGGCGTACTGGTCAACGATCAGGGTGAGGTGATCGGTGTCACGACGGCGATCGAGTCAACTTCCGGGGCAAATGCCGGTATTGGCTTTGTTGTTCCGGCTGCCACTGTGCAGAAAGTAGTCCCGGCCCTGATTGAAAATGGCGGTTTCAAGCACCCCTACCTGGGAATCAGTGGCTCTACGATTACCCGTGAGCAGACTATAGCAATGGGATTAGATAAGAACCAGCGTGGTGCTCTCGTAAACGAGGTTGTAACGGGCGGACCGGCCGATGAGGCTGGCTTGCGGGGCAGCAACCGTGAATCCGAGATCGACGGGCAGCAGGTGCCGGTAGGCGGCGATGTGATAATCGCGATCAACGGCGAAGAGATCAAGGGTATGGATGAATTAATAGCCTTCCTCATGGGTAAAACCACTGTCGGCGAGACTGTCACTCTGACGATCTTACGTGATGGTGAGCAAACCCAGGTGGAAGTCACCCTGGCGGAGCGGCCGCAGCAGTAATTGGTAATTGATCGGTATGAAATAAGCGGGTAAGTTTTATTGGTAGCAAGCTGACGGCCGTTCCCGTCAAATCCTCCTCTCAACTCTCCCATCGGTGGGCGCCGATGGGAGAGTTTTTTTAACGTCTCGACTTGATTTGGGAGTAAAATATCCGGGATGCCCATCACCAATCTGCAGATCAGACCCGTCAAACAGGAAGACTCTTCTGCGGTTGCCCGGCTGGCCGGCCAGCTTGGTTATCCGACCGATGCCAGCACGATGCGAGCACGCCTGGCGGCCTTGTTTGCAGATCCCAGGCATTCGCTGTTTATTGCTGAGGGCGATGGACAGGTTGTCGGCTGGATCTATTTGTTGGCTGGTGCTGACCTGTTGACCGGTCCAACAGCAGAGATTGGCGGACTGGTGGTCGACCAGGAATCGCGCGGCCAGGGGATCGGCAATGCCCTGCTGGATTTCGCAACCGAATGGTCACAGCAGAAAGGCTGCGTCGAACTGCGCGTGCGCAGCAACACAGCGCGCGAGGTCCGGGTACGCGACTTCTACCTGTCAGCTGGTTTTGAGCTGGTCAAGACCCAATATATGTTAAAGAAAACTGTAAACTGTGAGAGCCGACTGATAAGGGAGTAATGTATGAGGCGAGCACTGGCTGCAAATATATTGAGTTTGAAAAATGGCTGGTGGTTATGCGGTTTTCTGGTCGTTACTTTCCTCGCTGGTTGTACCACCACCGCCAGCGGACCTATCCCCTATACAATCCCCCCTGATGAGACAATGCGCGGTGACTTGCGCGTGTTTGGTGGAAATGCTACTTTAGCTGAGGGTTCCAGCCTGACCGGCTCGGTATACATGACCAACGGCAGCCTGCGGTTGGCTCCGGGTGCACAGATCCAGGAGGATATCGTGATGCTCTCCGGCAAGCTGCTCCTGCAGCCCAAGGCAGTGGTTCATGGCGATATCATACTCTTCTCCGGGAAGATATCGATCGCTCCGGACGCGGTGATATCAGGCGAGCTCACATCCAGCCCCATCCGGTTTATCCGAGAAGTTATCGCCCGACTCTTGCAGCAAATCCTGCTTTTTTGCTGCCTGCCCTGTTTGATCCTGGCCGGGGTCGTGGGAGCAATCCTGATCTGGCGCCGGCGCAAATTCTCACCGTCAGCTCAACGCGTTCCGACAATTCAGATCGTCACCGAGTCTGTGCCACCCATAGAGAAAAAACCATGAAAGCCATGCAGCTTGAGCGGATTACCAGCCTGGTGGAAAATCCTGCCCCATTGGCGTTAGTCGAGCTACCCCCGCCGACGCCCGGCGAGGGCGAAATATTAATCCGGGTATCAGCCTGTGGTGTGTGCCATACCGAGCTGGACATCATCGAGGGGCGTACCCCCCCACCGCACTTGCCGGTCGTGCCCGGTCACCAGGTGATCGGTCGGGTGGTAGCTCATGGACCGGGTGCCGATCGATACCAAACCGGGGAGCGGGTCGGTGTAGCCTGGATCTACTCGGCTTGCGGGCAGTGCGAGTTCTGCCAGGCTGGCCTGGAAAACCTGTGCCGAGACTTCCTCGCCACCGGACGGGATGTAAATGGCGGTTATGCCGACTACGTACGCGTTTCGGAAGCGTTCACTTACCACATTCCGGAGGTTTTTAATGATGCAGAGGCGGCGCCATTGATGTGCGCCGGGGCGATCGGCTACCGCTCGCTCAAACTCACAAACCTGCGGGATGGGCAGAACCTTGGTTTGAGCGGTTTCGGCGCTTCCGGGCACATCGTCCTGAAGCTGGTCCGTCACGTTTTCCCTGCCGTCCAGGTTTATGTCTTCTCTCGCAGCGATCCTGAGCGGCGGTTTGCTCGCGAGCTAGGCGCAGCTTGGGCAGGCGATTTTGACCAGGCGCCGCCTGAAAAACTGCACAGCATCATCGAGACAACACCGGTGTGGAAACCGGTGATCGAAGGGCTGCGCCACCTGGCGCCGGGCGGGCGGATGGTGATCAACGCCATCCGTAAAGAACACCTGGACCAGGAGTACCTGCTGTTGCTGGATTATCCCACCCACCTATGGCAGGAAAAAGAGATTAAAAGTGTAGCCAACATCGTGCGGCAGGATGTACAGGAATTCCTGGAACTGGCGGCACGGGCTTCAATTCGCCCAGAAGTGCAGGAATACCCGCTGGAAGACGCTAACCAGGCTCTGCTGGAAATGAAGCAGCGCAAAATTCGCGGCGCCAAGGTGCTCAGGCTGTAGCGCCAATGAGATTCACCAAGTACCAGGCACTGGGTAACGATTATCTGGTGATCGAGCCAGGAGAGATTTCCGGCGGCTTGACACCCCATCACGTGCGCCGAATCTGCGACCGCCATTATGGGGTAGGCTCCGATGGCATATTGTTCGGGCCACTGCCCACCCTGGAAGCCGATTTTACCCTGCTGATATTCAATCCCGACGGAAGCGAGGCTGAAAAAAGCGGTAACGGGCTGCGCATCTTTGCACAGCACCTGTGGGAATGCGGTCGTGTTGATTGCGAGCCGGCATGGTTCAGCGTACAGACCCGCGGGGGAGTAGTGCACTGCCAGGTGCAGCCGGGTGGCGGATCAGTAACCGTTGAGATGGGCAGGGTGTCCTTCGCATCTCAGGATATCCCGGTCATGGGACCGCCGCGGGAAGTACTCAACGAGCGTATGGAGGTTGACGGGGAGAGTCTGATCTGCTGTGCTGCCACGCTGGGGAATCCACACTGTGTCGTACTGGGCGAGCAGGTATCCCCCGAGCTGGCACAGCGACTCGGCCCGCTGATCGAATGTGCTCCGCAGTTTCCTAAGCACACCAATGTCCAGTTCATGCAAGTGCTGGATGGTGAGAATATCCGCATCGAGATCTGGGAGCGCGGCGCCGGCTATACCCTGGCGTCGGGCAGCAGCAGCTGTGCTGCAGCGGCGGTCGCTCACCGGCTTGGTTGGTGTGGACAGGATATCACAGTGCATATGCCCGGGGGACAGTTATCCGTGTCACTCTCACCCGACTGGTTTGCCACTTTGAGCGGTCCAGTGCAGAGAGTTTTTGATGGCATCCTGAATCTGGAATCAGGATGAGAGGGTATTTACGATACCTGTTATAGAAATCAATGGTGAGTATAATTACCTCAAGCACGCCTCATCCTCAATTACCAAAGGAATTATGTGATGCCTGATATTAAATCTCATAAGCGCGTGAACGACATTCTGCTAGGGCCGCTGGAACGACCCGCCCTGCGCTGGATGGCCGCCCATACACCAGCCTGGATCACTCCGGATATCATGACCGGAATAGGCGTAATTGGTGGAATAATCATTTTGTTGGGATACTTGGGGACCAACCAAAGCCCTTACTTCTTATGGCTGGCCAGCTTCGGCTTCGTGGTTAATTGGGTAGGCGACAGCCTGGATGGGACATTGGCGCGCCACCGCAAGATTGAGAGACCCCGGTATGGTTTTTTTATCGATCATACCGTGGATGCCCTGATCGAAGTGATGGTATTCCTGGGATTGGGGCTTTCTCCTTATGTTTCTTTTAACATTGCCTGCCTGGCTTTGATTGGCTACTTGCTGGTATCCGTGCTGGTGTACGTGCGAACCTGTGTTGCCGGTGTGTTTGTCATATCATACGGCAAGCTCGGCCCGACTGAAGCACGCCTGATCGCCATCCTAGCCAACACTCTGATCTTTTTCGTTGGCAACCCACAACTCAGCCTGCAGATTGCTGGGAACACTATCACATACACGGTGTATGACTGGCTTGCCATAGCCATCATCATATTGCTATGGTCGATCTATATCCTATCTACCATCCGCCAGGCACGGGTGCTGTCGCGCGAGGATATTGTGGCTCGCAATCGGGCTGCGACCAGCGAAGAAGCGGCTACTATTCAGTAATCACAGCCAATAATATGATTCACCCGGATATTCGACTGGATTGGAGAAGCGATCATATCGGGTATGGACTGTTCGCCACTGCCCATATTCCGGCCGGCACGATGGTCTACGTCCAGGATGACCTGGATATCATGATCCCGCAAGATAGCCCGCTCTTGCAGGATCCACGCTATCATGATCATATTGATAAATACTGCGTCATCGACGCCTATGGCAA
>JAGDMX010000475.1 GCA_017860725.1 Chloroflexota bacterium
TGGGTGAGTATCTGTCGATTTTGCGAAAAGATCCTGAATCGGGGAAAAATACCTTCGCAGTTGTCCAGGCTGAGGATGAGTTGGCTGCCGCGGGCATGGCTATCGGCGCCGGTTTTTCCGGGTTGCGCTCGATGACTTCTACCTCCGGACCAGGCATAAGCCTGATGGTCGAATATATCGGCCTGGCTTATTATGCTGAGGTGCCGGTAGTGGTCTGGGATGTCCAACGGGTAGGACCCAGCACCGGCCTCCCCACGCGGACCTCTCAGGCAGATCTCAGCCTGGCATATTTTATGGGGCATGGCGATACTGAAAATGTGATCCTGCTGCCGGGTTCAGTCACGGAATGCTTCGAATTTGGCTGGCGCGCTTTGAATATTGCTGAACGCCTGCAGGCGCCCGTGATCGTGCTTTCGGATCTGGACTTGGGTATGAACCAATGGATGACCAAACCCTTTGAATATCCGAACGAACCCATTGACCGCGGCAAAATATTGTGGGAAGAAGATCTGGAAAAGCTGCAAGGCAAGTGGGGCCGTTACCTGGATATCGATGGCGACGGTATCCCATATCGCACAGTGCCGGGCAACCGGCATCCCAGCGGCGCCTACTTTGCCCGCGGCACCGGACATGATGAGTTCGGTCGCTACTCCGAAGACGCAGAAGTATTCGAACGCAACATGCAGCGACTGAAAAAGAAATATGAAACTGCCCGCCAGTACGTACCCAAACCGGTCGTAGAAACCATGGACCTTGCCGATGTTGGTATTATCGGATTTGGCTCCACTGAGTCAGCCATCCAGGAAGCTCGGCACAATCTTGCTCAAGCCGGCTTACGGACTGATTTCCTGCGCTTGCGGGCGATCCCCTTCACGCAGGAAGTGATGGATTTTGTGCGCGATCATGAGCGGGTATATGTGGTGGAGATGAACCGGGATGGTCAGCTGCACCAGCTGCTATCGCTGGCATACGCCAATCAATGTGTTAAGCTGACCTCGTTAGCCCGGTTGGATGGGTTGCCCATGACGGCGCGCTACGTAGAAACGGAGATCAATAATAAAGAGGTGAAATATCATGGCTGATTTAACCACCGAATCACGCTCGAATTTACAGGTCAACCTGATTGGGTTGGAGAAATCGGACTATCGCGGGGATACAACTACGTTGTGCCAGGGTTGCGGGCACAATTCGATCGCCAGCCAGATTATCGCTGCCTGTTATGAGATGGACATTCAACCAGAAAACCTGATCAAATTTAGCGGAATTGGCTGTTCCAGCAAAAGCCCGGCTTATTTCCTGGGCCGTTCTTTTGGATTCAACGGACTCCACGGGCGCATGCCCTCCCTGGCAACCGGGAGTATGTTTGGCGATCACACCATGCTGGCGATTGGGGTGAGCGGCGACGGCGATACAGCCTCGATCGGGATGGGGCAATTCAAGCATGTGATGCGGCGCAATTTGCCTATGGTCTACATCGTTGAAAATAATGGGGTCTATGGGCTGACCAAGGGCCAGTTCTCGGCCACTGCCGAATCCGGCCTGACCTTAAAAGGGTATGGCACCAATCCATATATGCCGATCGACCTGGCCTGGGAAGCGCTGGTGGGCAATGCCACTTTTGTGGCGCGCTCCTTCGCGGGTGATCCCAAGCAAGTTAAGGAGCTGATCAAAGCTGCGCTGAGCCATCGCGGCATCGCGGTTCTCGATATCATCAGCCCCTGTGTGACGTTCAACAATACGGACACCTCAATGCACTCTTATGCCTGGGGAAAAGAGCACGAGGTGGCTTTGCATGAGCTGTCCTATGTGCCGGAACGCGAAGATATCCTGGTAGACTACGAAGAAGGCGACATGATCGATGTCACCATGCACGATGGCTCAACCGTCGTGCTGAAGAAACTTGAACATGATTACGACCCAACCAACCGCAGCCATGCTCTTTCGATCCTCGAAGAAGCCAACACCAAGAACTGGCTGCTGACCGGTTTGATCTACATTGACACCGAGGCACCTTGCTTGCTGGATATCTTTAACTTGACGGATACCGCCTTAAACCGTCTGAAAGAGCACCAGATTCGCCCGTCGCGTGAATCTATTGATAAAGTCAACGCCATGATGTTCTAACTGGCCGGAATGCCCTCGCCCGGTCGCTGAGAACATCACCGAGACACCAGGCCATGATCATGGCCTGGTGTCTTTTATTTCTGACTCGGCTGCTTGACTTCTATCGAATCTATATAACGCATCCCCAAACTGCATTCACCAATTGGGGCAGGATGCTGCCAGCTTCGCCGCTCAGAATAAAGGAAGCTTGTTTACTCAGAGGGGTTTGTTCGGGGTTGACTTCAATGACAACGGCTCCGTGCCGCAGCGCCAGGAAAGGCAGCGAGGCAGCTGGCTCAACCAGGGTAGAAGTTCCAACAGAAAGAAAGACATTACAGGTGCTGGCGGCTTCTGAAGCTGCCTGAAGTTTATCCGCGGGAAGACTTTCCCCAAACCAAACGACATCCGGGCGTAAGAATGCCTTGCAATTTGGACAGATGGGCGGGATCGAGCCGGTATCCTGCCAGCCAGTAATGGGGGTATTTTCTTGAGAACATTTGGTGTTCATGATATTGCCATGCAGCTCAAGCACATTCTGCGATCCGGCACGTCCATGCAGTCCATCCACGTTTTGGGTGATCAAGGTGAATTTCGGAACACGCTGCTCGATTGCCACCAGAGCCAAATGGCCTCGATTGGGGTTAGCCGCCGCCACCTTCGACCTGCGCCAGGCATACCATTC
>JAGDMX010000476.1 GCA_017860725.1 Chloroflexota bacterium
AAGGCATCGTCTTTTACCAGCCCAAATTCTCTATTCTTGTCACTGCGTGTTGGCACTCATGTCTATATAAGCCATTGGTTGAAGGTTCGAGTCCTCCCACGCTCACTAACTCCCCAGCTAACTTATCCATCCTGAGCACGGTAATGGCAGCCACGACTTTGACGGTTGTGGCGCGCGGCCTGGGCGACAATCAGGGCCACTTCGACAGCGTTGCGTAAGCCTATCAGCCCATCGCTGAGCTTTGTGCTGCGATAGAAGGTTTCGATTTCGTTTTGCAGGTGGCGCAGCTCCCGGATGGCGCGCGAGAGGCGGTCGCCGGAGCGGATCAGCCCGGCATAATGCCACATGATATTCTGGATGGTCTGCATATCGCCCTGAATGAGCGCCGGGTCGGAATCTTGTGTCAGGCCCGATTCATCCCAGGCAGGCACCTCTTCTCGACTAAGGGTATGGGGAGGAGATACACGGAAAGACTCTTCGATATCCCTGGCGGCGCGATTCCCCCAGACCAACCCCTCGAGCAGCGAAGTGGAGGCCAGGCGGTTGGCGCCATGCAACCCGGTGCAGCTCACTTCACCCACTGCATACAGGTTTTGGATGTTCGTACGCCCCCACAGATCCACCTGAACTCCACCACAGAAATAATGAGCGGCGGGCACCACCGGGATCGGCTCCCGGGTGATATCGATGCCCACCCGCAGGCATTCAGCATAAATATTGGGGAAGCGGGAGCGCAAGACACCGGCCGGCATATGCGATGCGATATCCAGTAACACGTACGAGTAACTATGGGCTTCCATTTCACTATGGATCGCGCGCGCCACGATATCGCGCGGCGCCAGGTCTTTCCACTCCGGAGAGTACTTCTGCATGAACGGATTACCATCAGGTGTGAGCAGCACGCCCCCTTCGCCGCGCACCGCTTCACTGATCAGAAAGCCTTCTGCCCCAGGGACAGCCAGAGCCGTTGGATGGAACTGAATATATTCGGAATTGATAATTTGAGCTCCGGCGCGAAAGGCCATTGCCAGACCGTCACCGCGCGCTCCTGGCGGATTTGTCGTGTTGCGGTAAATCCGTCCCAGCCCACCGGTCGCCAGGATAGTCACTGCCGCCAGGGTACGGTGAACAGCTTGCCCTTTGCGATCAAAAACGTAGGCGCCATGGCAGATAATCGGCGAGTACGTGTCAAGCGGGTCTAGAGAGTGGTGAGGGAAAGTGATTAAGTCAACTGCGGTAGCATCGGTAAGCAGCTCGATATTAGGCTGGCGATGTACCGCATTGATCAACGCTTTTATAATGGCGTCTCCGGTGCCATCGCCGACATGCAAAATACGCCTTACTGAATGAGCAGCCTCCTGACCATAAGCCAAACTGCCGTTTGTGTCGTGGTCAAAATTGACTGCAGCCTCTTTGAGAAGGATTTCCTCTAATAAAGCTGGTCCTTCTTCTGCCAGAATCTGAGCTGCAGCGGGTAAGGAGGCACCAGCACCGGCTTCCAGAATATCCTGGACAAGTAGCCCACCGGAGTCGTCTGGCCCTCGGTGGATGATGCCACCCTGCGCCCAGCGGGTATTTGACTCGTGCGGGTCAGAGCTGCGGGTGATTAGGATAATACGCCGCCGGGGATCTTTTGCCAGGCTAAGTGCTGCGACTGCCCCGGCAATCCCCGCGCCAATAATCAAAACGTCGGAGGTTTTCATTTTTATTGGGAAGAAAGTCTTCAGTAATCTGGACTGGTTTTATGTTTAGCCAGCTTATCCAATCTCGATCATACGCTTTACCGCCTGGTAAGCCCGGACGCGTATTGTCTCCGGCACCTCAATCACATAGCGGTTGAGCAACAGAGCGTCGCGCACATTTTCCATTGTAATGGTATTCATGTGCGGGCAGCGCACCATACACAGGCGCAGCATGTCTTTATCAGGATTTGCAGCGGCAATATTGTCGCCCATCGCACACTCGGTGAGCACCAGGTAATGCGGTGCCTGGCTTTGGCGCACATAATTGATCATAGCATTGGTCGAGCCGGAGTAGTCGGAAGCTGCCACCACTTCGGGAGAGCACTCAGGGTGAGAAAGCACAACCACATCCGGGAACTGTTGCCGTACCGCCAGGATATCCTCAACGGTGAATTTTTCGTGTACCTCACATTTACCATGCCAGCCAATCATCTGTACATCAAGTAAAGCACGATCGACAGTAGTTGCACCGGGTAGCGAAGGGAAAATGATATGCTTGCCCGTTTGTTGGGCAACATTGCTGGCCAGGTATTGGTCGGGCAAAAAAATAACGGTGTCGCTTTTTAGCGACTCGACCACAGCAACAGCGTTACTGGATGTGCAACAGATATCGCTTTCAGCCTTGACATCTGCGTAGGTATTGACATAGGTAACGACCGGCACCCCAGGGAATTTCTGCCGCAAAGCACGTACATCTTCGGCAGTGATCGATGCTGCTAAGGAACAGCCGGCTTTTTCGGAGGGTAAAAGCACAGTCTTGGTAGGGTTAAGGATTTTGGCGGTTTCAGCCATGAATTTAACGCCGCAAAAGACAATCACCTGGCGATTTGTCTCAGCGGCTTTGCGACTCAGGTCAAGCGAGTCACCCTTAAAATCAGGGATCGAGTAGAACAACACCGGCTCCATATAATTGTGACCGAGGATAACCGCATTGCGCTCCAGTTTGAGGCGGTTTATCTCTACAGCAATCTCTGCTTTGTAATATAGTTCAACATCCGGGACAATATTGCCCAGATGCACTTTCATATCTTCATACA
>JAGDMX010000477.1 GCA_017860725.1 Chloroflexota bacterium
GAGATGCATGGCCAATCCTTCCAGGGATGGATTGAGGATGGAGACCACGTTAAGATAACCGAGACCAGGAGGAAAGGTGATATCATTACAGCGCGGAAATTGTACAATGAATCTCACGGAACCTGGGTGGAAGCTAAGAACGTAAAACTGCTTCGCGGCGCTGCGATCGGACTGGGGGTAACCTTCGGGATTCCTGCTTTTATTGTGATATTGATTGTTATAATCTGGTTATCGCTTACCCAGTGTTCCCATTAGGGTATGAGGGGTAATATACCTGATGTTGTTCTAGAGGTGCGAAATGGCTACGGCATCTTTTTCAACAAGTCACCTGAACTATTTGCAGCGTATTGGCTTTAAACCGGAACCGCTGAACTCGCAGGCCCCTTTGACCAGATCACCGCTGGAGCTGCGCCGACTGTGGCGCATACGCTCTATAAATCGTGACGGCAAAGCGGGGCAGTATATTCCCGGACAAACCAGCAACCGGGCTGATTCCTGCGGTCAGAGCCCTTACTCCGGTATAAGTCAGTCCACCGCCCCCAGGGCTGAACCGGCTCTCTTGCCAACCAGCGATGTCCTGATTGGCCTGTATGGATACAGGATACCCATGGTTTTTCTGGTCAGAGGTACGTCAGAAGGAATTACCTTGAACCTGGGAGTCTGGTCCTCCGCCAAAGAAAAAGCTTCAACTGCAGTATTGAATACCCGCCAGGAGATATTGAAAACCATTTTGGACAGCCTTTATCCAGGAATAGAGGTCGTTGCCGCGGAAGCCGAAATATCTAAACTGCCTAAATCTGGATTAGCTCTGGGTATTCCAGGTGTGAAGGCCGTGTCGCAAATACTTGGAGACCTGCCCATTGACCGTCTGATTCGCGCTATGTCCGGCGCAGTTTGGGCGGCTCTCATACTGGCTGAGCCGGTAGATGAAAGTATCGTCGGAGATATGCGAGATCGGGTAATCAATGAGATAAGGGAGGTTGAGGCCGGGCAGTCAGCTCTGAAAGCCCCCAGCCCCCTGGCGCAAAAATACCACGAACTTCTGGGGACCTGTTTGGATAACCTGACCCGCTGCGCTGCAATGGGTGGGTGGCGCACGGCGGTATACCTTCTGGGTGACAACCTCAGCTACTACCGCCTGGCGAGTGTTTGGCGCAGTATTTTTTCCGGTGAGCAATCAATTACAGAACCGGTGCGCGTCTGGGACAATTCTGATGCCGGCCATCTGGCCGCCAACTGGGCGATGCCAGATATCCTGGGCCCTCCCGGCCCGGGATCTTTTCAACATGCCTTCCATTATCAAACACTGCTTGATGCCCAGCAGCTGGCAACTTATGTTCATTTACCCAGTCTGGAAATGCCCGGATACTTTGTCAGGCATTCGGCAATCTTCGATGTCTCATCGCACATTCCTGAAGGACCCGGGTCCATCACTGTGGGAAGCATTCTGGAACGGGGGCGTCCCATCGGCAACCGCTATATGATTACCCCGGAATCTCTGCAAAAGCATACCTTAATAGTTGGTGTAACCGGCTCCGGAAAGACCAATACGTCCTTCCACCTGTTGACCCAGCTATGGCGGCAGGGCATTCCGTTTTTGGTCCTGGAACCTGCCAAGACCGAATATCGCGCCCTTTGTGCCCACGACCAGATCGGCCCTGAGGTAAGGGTTTTTACCATAGGTGAGGAGCAGGTATCACCCTTGCGCATAAATCCCTTTGAGGTAGAGCCGGGAACTGCTGTTTCCACCCACATCGATCTGCTTAAATCGGTTTTTAATGCCAGTTTTGGCATGTGGAACCCCTTGCCCCAGGTCCTGGAACGCTGTCTTCATGAAATATATCGCGATCGAGGCTGGGACCCTTCCCGCAACGTAAATCTCCGCCTGGAAGCCGGGATCAGTCCCGGGAGCATTGCTTCCCCCGAAGCCTTTCCCACTCTCACCGACCTTTACGAAAAGATCGAAGAAGTCGTCGAACGCCTGGGCTATGAAGAACGGGTCAAGAGTGATCTCAAAGCCGCCCTGATGACGCGGATCAACAGCCTGAGGATTGGCAGCAAGGGGATTATGCTGGATACTCATCGCTCATTGCCGATGGCGGAGCTTCTGGTGAAACCTACCATCATTGAGCTGGAACAAATTGGGGACGACGATGAAAAAGCTTTCCTGATGGGCTTGCTCATGATGCGGATATACGAACACCTCAGGGGGCAGGGTAGTACTGAAGGCACTGCTCTAAAACATATCGTGGTTATTGAAGAAGCCCATCGCCTGCTGGCCAACGTGCCAATGCAAACCAACCAGGAACAGTCCAATGTACGGGGCAAAGCGGTTGAGACCTTTACCAATATGCTGTCCGAAGTACGGGCTTATGGCGAGGGCTTCATTGTCGCTGAACAGATCGCAGTTAAGTTATCACCCGACGTGATTAAAAACACGAATCTGAAAATCGTGCACCGCACCGTTGCCGGGGAGGACAGGTTAATCCTCAGTCAGTCCATGAACATGGACGATCCGCAAACTGAAATGCTGGCGGTGCTCAAGAAAGGGGAGGCGGCGGTTTTCACCGAGGGAGATGATAAACCGATCATGGTTGTCGTACCCTATGCCAAAGTGGTTGTTCCCGATAATATGAAGACCAGGGCAGGTAGTGATAAGAGGATAGCTCAACACATGCTGGCTTTCCGGAACCGGTCTGAAATCGGACCAATCTTCGTACCGTTTGAAGCCTGCTCTCAAGTTTGCCAGGGATCGCTGCGTTATTGCGATGACGCTAAA
>JAGDMX010000099.1 GCA_017860725.1 Chloroflexota bacterium
CGTATACCCGTCGCTCAACGTCTTCAAGAAGGCGACGATCGCCGCTTCCTCGTCGGGAGTCAACCCAAGGTTACCCAGCTCTGCAGTATTGAGATTTGTGGAAACCTCAGGAGCCGGCCAGCAATTGGCGGCAAGCGCCTGCGCCTCGGTGTAATCCCCGGGGCATACTGACAGCACCTCGCGCGTATTGTAGAAGTGCACGATCCCCACTAGTGACTTAAAGTAGCCGTTATGTCCATAAGCTTTGACAATCTCGGGCAATCCTAAGGCTACATTCCGCAAGGTCGGTACCTTGTGCTTGCCCATATTCGCCTCGGCATACGCGGCATAATCCGCTCTGGTTGCCAGGAATCCTCCCAGGCCCTGGTCAACGTAATCGGGATTGTTGGCGTAGACCGGGTTTTCCGGGTTCTTGGGAAAGCCCAGATTATCAAAAGTGTAGTCGGTGAAAAGCGGCTGTTTGCCGGTGCTGATATGGCATAACCTGCACTTGCCTTTGCCCATAAATAAGGCAAAACCCAGGCGCTCCTGCTGCGTCAGCTTGGCCTGGCCGGTCAGGGAATAATCAAACTTGGACGTAAAGGCATTCACCTCCGGTGAGGCCTCGTACGCCGCGATCGAGTACCCAATGTTGTCGTAAGCCATGGCGACATTAGCCGGATCACATGCATTCGCTCCCCATACCTCCATGAAGAGATCCTTGTAGTCTGCCGCACATACCAGGCCTACCAGTACATCGGCTGAGGGCAGGGCTTGCTCCACCGGATTAAGGAAGGGTCCTTTGGCTTGCTCGGCCGCTGGATTGCCCAGAATCTCACCCGTGGCACGCCCGTCCCAGAAATTACCGCCAACAAAGGTACCCTTTTTATCCACGAATAAGATCGGGCTTTGGGTGGCATATGCTGAGCTGGGAGGTTTGCGATCGCCAAAGGCGCCAGGGATTGAGCCTTCGTAGACTGCACCATGGACATTGAGAATAGAATCTGGCCCGGTCCAGCCAAACTCAGGCGCATGACAGGTCGCGCAGGATTGGTTAGCGTTTAGAGATAGATCCTCGTCGAAGAAAAGCTCCTTGCCCAACTGTTCTTTGGGTGTCAGGTCTGGGTTGGCTGAAGCGAAAGTGACCACCAATGCGATGGCTATCGCCGCAATCAAAAATGCAGCCCATATTCGTTTGTGTTTCATAGTTTTACCCTCCTCAGGAATTTAAATGATTCGTAAAATGGGTCGATGTGGAACAGTATGGTGTGCACCTTTTATCTGAATCCAGTCACATACCTCCTTTCTGTAGAGCTTATTTCCCCGCCTTGTTCACATACGTGATGTCGGGATGAGTATTATTCTGGTAGCGCTAACTATATAGTAAACATATTTTGGGTGTTTGTCAACTATTTTTCGACACCGGAAAGAGCATTGTCGGGTAGTGATTCAAAATCTCACCCCTCCCAAAAATCCATTAATCCCCTACAATTATCATGGAAACCATCCGAATTGAACCAGGATCGACAACCTTGCTGCCTCATCCCTCCCGATCGTTCCATTGTCTTCGCCCCCTCACCACCATCAACTCCACGACCTTTCCTTCCATCTCGGCGCTGCCGTGAGTCAGTCCAAGGAATGTCCCCAGGTCACGTGCACGGGCAATGATGAGTCTCCCAAATGGAGAAATGTGGGTATGCAAATAGAGATGGAAATGTAACAACGGAAAAGGAGATTTAAGCATGAGAAAATTAATCTACTTCACGATGACATCCCTGGACGGTTTCATAGATAAACCGGATCGTAACCTCGATTGGGTCATCATCGACGAGGAGCTGCACACGTACGTCAACAACCTGGAGCGTGAGATCGGCGCTTATTTATATGGGCGGCGGATGTATGAGCTAATGCAAGCTTACTGGCCGACAGCGGACGCCCAGTCGAGCCTGGCGGTTGAAGTCGAATTTTCGCGCATCTGGAAGGGGATACCCAAAATAGTGTTCTCCAAAACGCTTGATCGGGTCGAAGGGAACGCCAGGCTGGTCAGGGAAGATGCCGTTGCAGAGGTAATCCGGCTGAAAGAGCAGCCTGGCAAGGATCTTGAGGTCGGAGGTGCAGTCCTCGCTTCGACGCTCATGCGGTCAGGTTTGATCGATGAATACCGCCTCTTCATCCAGCCGGTCCTCCTGGGGGCTGGTACGCCAATGTTCCCGGCATTGGAGGCAGTGACAAAACTGCGGCTCGTTGAAACCCATACCTTCACTTCCGGAGTCGTTTTCCTCCGCTACCAGCGCGTGGTCTAGCCGCCTGCCTGCCGGTCATTCCCCCCGACTGTCATACCCGGTTTATAATCATTACTACTCACTATGCGCAACCATTTCGAAGGTCAGCCTCCCCTTGAAGACCCTCATCGACCTCAATATCACTTTCTCCCACCCGCCAATTGGATGAATGACCCCAACGGGCTGATCCAGTGGAAAAATCAGTTCCACCTGTTCTACCAATATAACCCCTATGGCGCCTTCCACGGTAGCATTCACTGGGGGCATGCCGTCAGCACCGATCTGGTACACTGGCGGCACCTGCCGGTTGCCCTGGCGCCTACCCCCGATGGGCCAGATAAAGATGGTTGCTGGTCTGGCTGTGCCATCGACCATAACGGCGTCCCGACTATTTTCTACACCGGTGTATCTCCGCAGGTACAGTGCACCGCCACCAGCTCGGACGATCTGCTCACCTGGCAAAAGCGCCTACAGCCGGTGATTGCCGCCCCGCCGCCCGACATCCGGGAGCACGCCGGTGGTGATCTCCGTGATCCATTTGTCTGGCGCCAGGACGGGCTGTGGTACATGCTGCTAACCTCAAAAATCGAAGGCGGCGGCGGCCTGGTATTGCTATACCGGTCAGCTGATACCATTAACTGGGAATATCTCCATCCGCTCATTTCCGGCGATGTCAACCAGAGGGATCCATTTTGGACTGGCACAATCTGGGAATGCCCCAACCTGATTGACTTCGGAGATAAACAAGTCATCCTCGTCTCCTTGCAGGGTACTCCAAATACATTTCTTTACGTCTGCTATTTCACCGGCGAGTTCCGCCAGGAGAGCTTTACCACTCACAGCCGGCATATCTTAGTTCCAACCAATATCTTCTATGCCCCACAGGTGATGCGCCTGGATGATGGGCGTGTAATCTTGTTCAGTTGGATTCTAGAAGATCGCACCGCCCGGTCTGCGCTCCAGGCCGGCTGGAGTGGGATGATGTCCTTGCCGCTCGAATGCTCCTTGCTGGAGGCTGGAAAGCTGGGACTGGCCCCGGTGCGCGAGCTTCAATCCTTGCGCAAGAATCACTCCCGCTTTGTTAATCTTCAGCCGAACGGCTCGTTTCTTCTGCTACAGGGGCAAGCCCTGGAAATCCTCGCCCGGTTTGAGCCTGCGCCAGGTTCGGCTTTCGGCCTGAAAGTCCGCTGCTCGCCCGATGGACAGGAACAAACTCTCATCATCTGCCGGGAAAACCAGGTCATCATCGATAGTGAGCGTTCCAGCCTGAATACCGATGTTAACCGTCGCATCACGAGCCTCCCAGTCGAGATCGAAGGCAGGATCAATCTACACATCTTCCTGGATCACTCCATTCTGGAAGTATTCGTCAATGATCAAAGCTACCTGGTCAGCCGCATCTACCCATCCCGCCCCGACAGCCTGGGGATCGGCGTTTTTGCAGAGGGCTCGGTGAACATCCCACAACTAGATGTCTGGGTACTAGATTCGATCTGGGAATAAGGTAGCATGAAAAGTCCGCTCGCCCCACCTCAGCGTCGATTGTGATACCCCTTGGGAAGTGAGCCTCTAACAATGAATTTCTCAGCGTCTTCTGGGTGAGCATATTTTCTTGCTCTATCACCACCACATTCTTCCCTCCATCGATTTGCTCTATAATCGATGCAGAGGTTGAGGGGGTTTTTTATTCGAAATCTCACCCCTCCCAAAATTCTATTAATCCCCTACAATTATCATAGAAACTATCTTGTTTGAATTCTGGATCGAAACTGTGCCTGCCTCGACGCCTCGCCCTACCTCAATCCCACCTGCCCCGGCTGCCAAGCCCCGGGGAGGAATACCTGCGCCTGCTCGCCTGCAGACCTCATTCAAATTGGATCGTACCGCATTTTTTTACTCAAAACCTTCCACCATCTTCCTGTTCATTGCACTGCTGCTCTTGCTCGCCGCCTGTAACACTGCCCCACCCCTGGAGGTTCTCCCACCGCCAACCATCGCCACAGCCCTGCCTACCTCCACCGCACCAACCCCTACTCTCAGCCCGCCCCCCTCGGTAACTCCTACCGTCACAGTCACTCCCACTCCTACCGAGACCCCCACACCGACGATCAGCCCGACTCCCACCCTGCACCCCATGACCATCGCTGCCCAGCGTATGACCCCTTACCCCGGCAGTCCCATCACCCTGGTCGAAGAGCTCGAGCGCGGTGTCAACTACCGGCGCTGGTATGCCTCCTACGAGTCTGAAGGGCTTACCATCTACGGCCTGCTGACCATCCCCGACGGCGAGAAGCCCCCCTCCGGCTGGCCCGCTATCGTCTTCAACCACGGCTACATCCCCCCTGACATCTACGTCACCACCGAGCGCTACACTGCCTATGTAGATTGGCTGGCGCGCAGCGGCTACATCGTCTTCCGCATCGACTACCGCGGCCATGACCGCTCCGAAGGCGAGGCTACCGGTGCATACGGCAACCCCGGTTACCTGGCCGATGTCCTCAACGCTGTGGCTTCCCTCAAAACTTTCCCCCAGGCCGATCCCAACCGCATCGGTATGTGGGGGCACTCTATGGGCGGCTACCTCACCTTGCGTGCCATGGTTGTCTCCCCGGATATCCGCACCGGCGTTATTTGGGCTGGCGTTGTCGGCTCCTATCCTGATATGCTCAGCCGCTGGTTCCGCACCAGTAGATCCACGGCCACTATCCCCACCCCATCAGCCCGCCGCTGGCGCACCGCCTGGGTTGAAACCTACGGCACCCCCGAAGAGAACCCCGAATTCTGGGCTTCTGTCTCCGCCAACAGCTACCTGGCCGAGATCTCCGGCCCTCTCCAACTCCACCACGGCACCGCCGACGAAGAAGTCCCCCTGGCTTTCTCCGCCAACCTGTCCTACCAGATGCAGCAAGCCGGCCGCACCGTCGAATACTACGAATACATGGACGACAACCACAACCTGGGCAATTCCTTCAGCGCCGCCATGACCCGCACCATCATGTTCTTCGATAAATACCTGAAGGGGAACACTCCATGAACAAAATTGTGGTTCTTACAGCTAATGTCGCTGCAAAAACCACAATTCTCAATTCGTAGATAATTAATCCTAAAACGTCCTCGACCACTCCTTCGGCCAGCGCTCCACCACCACCTTCTTCTGCGTGAAGAACTCGACGGCGTCCATCCCCTGCCCGTGCATATCGCCGAAGAAGCTCTCTCGCCAGCCGCTGAATGGGAAGAACGCCATCGGCGCTGCCACCCCGATGTTGATGCCGATGTTGCCGGCGTCCGCCTCGTAGCGGAAGCGCCGTGCCGCGTAGCCGCTGCTGGTGAACAGGCTGGCCTGGTTGCCGTAGCGCCCGCTGTTGACCAGTGCAATCGCCTCATCAATTGTTGCAACGTGCATCAGCCCCAGCACCGGCCCGAAGATCTCCGTACGCGCCACCTCGCTATCCGGATGCAGGTCGCTCAGGATCGTCGGGCGCACAAAGCTGCCGCCCTCGTACCCCCGGATCACCGTCCGGCGCCCGTCCACCGGGATGCCTGCCCCCGCCGCCGCCCCCTCGCCGATCAAACGCTCGATACGCTCCCGGCTGAGAGTCGTGATCACCGGTCCCATCTGTACGCCTGCATCCAGCCCGTAGCCCACTACCCTCGAGACCGCTGCGTCGCATATCGCCTCATTGAACGCGTGCCTGGCCTCGCCCACTGTGATCGCCAGTGAAGTCGCCAGGCAGCGCTGCCCGGCGCACCCGAACGAGCTGTCTGCCGTGATGCGCACCGCCATCTCCATATCGGCGTCCGGCAGCACCACCACCGGGTTCTTGGCGCCACCCTGCGCCTGCACCCGCTTGCCGTGCAGCGCCCCGGTGGCATACACATGCTTCGCCACTGCCGTCGATCCCACGAAGCTGATCGCCCGGATCGCCGGGTGCTCCAGGATGGCATCCACCGCCTCCCTGCCACCGTTGACCAGGTTCAGCACTCCCGCCGGTAAGCCAATCTGCTCCACCAGCTGGAAGATCGCCTGCATCGTCAGCGGCACCCGCTCGGACGGCTTCACAATATAGGTGTTACCGCACGCCAGCGCATACGGCATGAACCAGAATGGGATCATCCCCGGGAAGTTGAACGGGCAGATCGCTGCCGCCACTCCCACCGGCTGACGGATCATGATCTCGTCGATGCCCGGAGCGATATCCTCCGAGATCGCCCCCTGCGATAGGATCGGGATGCCGCACGCCGTTTCCACGTTCTCAATCGCTCGTCGCATCTCGGCCTTGGCTTCCTCGAAGGTCTTGCCGCACTCCTTCACAATCGTACGCGACAGCTCGTCGATGTGCTCATCCATCAGGTACTTGAGCTTGAACAGGTACTGGATGCGCTCTACGGCCGGTGTTCGCCGCCAGGCAGGCAGTGCTGCGCTAGCTGACTGCGCCGCCGCATCCACCTCACTCGCTGCCGAGAGCGGCGTACGCCCGATCAGCTCGCCGGTCGCCGGGTTGATCACGTCAAACTCACCCACGAACTCCGGCTGGCGCCATTGGTTGTTAATATAGTTCCGGATGCTCTCCATGCTCTAGTCCTCGCTCATCTGGTCGGTAATCTGCAGGGCTTCTTCAATGATCGCCAGCCCTTCATCGATCTGCCCTATTGTGATGCACAGCGGCGGTACAACGAATAGGATATTATGGAACAGAAATGTGAACAGGCCATGACTGCGCAGGTATTTTCCCGTCTCTAGCAGCGGGTCGATCGGTTGCTTGGTGCGCTTGCTCTTCACGATCTCCAGCGCAGAGAACAGCCCGATGTAGCGCACATCACCCACCGATTCATGCCGGGTCTTGATCGCCTCCAGCTGCTCGCCCAGGTATGCCCCTACCACCCGGGCGTTATCCAGCAATCCGTCTCTTTCATACACCTCGATCGTCGCCAGCCCGGCGGCGCAGGCCAGCGGGTGCCCGCTGTAAGTCAGCCCGCACCACAGCATACGGTTCTCGAAGTACTCCGACAGCTTCTCGCGCACGATCACTGCTCCCAACGGGATATATCCGGCGGTCAACCCCTTGGCGGTGGTGATGATGTCCGGCACGACCCCCCAGTTATCGACTGCAAACCACTGCCCGGTGCGCCCCCAGCCACTCATCACCTCATCCGAGATCAGCAGGATGCCATGCCGGTCGCAGATCTCCCGGATGCGCGGCCAGTAGTCGTCGGGCGGCACGATCAGCCCGTTTGAGCCCGTCACCCCCTCCATGATGATCGCCGCGATGTGCTCCGGTCCTTCGTACTGGATGATCTCCTCCACATGTGCGATGCACTCGCGGTGGCAGGTCTCCCTTGTCCATCCAAAGGGGCAGCGGTAGCAGTATGGATCCAGGAAGTGCACCGCCCCCGGCATGGCCGGCTCAACTGGCAAGCGGCGATAATCCCCGGTCAGGGCGATCGCCCCGTGCGTCGCCCCGTGGTACGAACGGTAGCGGCTGAGGATCTTATGCCGCCCGGTGTAGAAGCGCGCCATCTTGACCGCGTTCTCGTTCGCCTCCGCCCCGCCCAGGCAGAAGAATGTCTTC
>JAGDMX010000100.1 GCA_017860725.1 Chloroflexota bacterium
ACCCAGAGGGTCGCCTGCCAGTCGACCTGCGTAGCGGATCGACGGGTAGAGATTTGTGCCTGAGATGGAATAGCCCAGGGCGAGTTGCCCATATTGGTTTTGGGCGGCGCTTCCCATCCAACGGTGCAGACCATCACTGAGAGAATACGTGCCCTGCTGGTAAACATGCCAACCAGAACCGGGCGATTTACGCAACTCGTACCAGCGTAGACCGGCCAGGTCGTTGCCATTGACGTCAACGGTGTGGTTGGTGACCAGGCTCTGGTACCCGTCAAAATTACGGTACTGCAGGCGGTACATCATCAGGCTGGCGATGGCATCTACCTTGACGGTGGTGCCCTTCTGCGGGATGCAGTTGCGCGATCCGCCGCACATATTCGAGTCGAACGGCGCTACCAACAGAGTCCCCACTTGGGTGAAGGAAGATTTGGATGTGATCTTCCAATCGGTTTGAAACTCCCACAGCCGGAGCTGATCCTGGCTGTCGAACAGATCATCGAGAAACTGGATGTAGACATTGGGCGCATTTACTGGTGGAAGCGGACCATCCAGGTCGGAAGGGAGCATACCACCTGAGTTGCTCGACAGGATAAAGAACTGCAGGCGCGCCGCCGGGTCGCCGGTTAGCATCTTTTCCCGCTCGAAGACCCCCACACCCTGCCCGGCGTAACTGGTGCCACCCTCGAACAAATTGACCGTCAGGTAATAGCCGTCCGGCCAGACGCCGAATTTGGGGTAGTCATTCAGCAAAGTATCGCTGATCTTGTAGGCATAGCGATAATATGCGCCGGTAGGATCGGGCGAGGTCGAGACGGCAACACACTGGAAATAGGGCCCCGTGGTTTGCGAAAGCCAGGCGAACTGGCTGATCAGCCAGCGATCTGCCAGCGGGTCGTAGAGAGCGATGGGATCACCGCGGTTGTAGGACTCGCAAGTGCCGCCAAAGCCACTCCACAAACTGGAGATACTGCGTGGCGCCAGCAGCGTCGCGCCTGTGCGGCTATAAACGGCGAAAGCGGCATTGACAATCTGCACATAATGATTTGGGCCGATATCGCCATTTGGGTCAGGGGGGAGATAACCGGTGGCGGGGATGCCATCGAAGGAAACCAGCGGAGCCGGCAAAGGGGCGAGCTCAATGCCGGCGGGAACAGGGGTCGATTGAGCTGCAAGTGGTGTGGGCGTGCTACCTATGGACGCGGACGGCAGTGACAGACGAGGGATTTCCTGAACAGCGCCGGTCGCAGAACTCATTGCCGCAAGAGGTAGGCTGTCCAGGCGCGGGGAGCGGTCGCCCCTCTCGGCGGTGAGCACGTGAGGGTTGATATAGGGCGCCTCCATCGGTAGGCGCGCCTGGGCCGCCAGGCGGACACCACCAAAGAGCAAAGCGGCTACCAGGCACAGGAGCGCCAGGAAGGTGTAGAAATTTCTTGGGTTCAAGATGTATCCAGGATTTGAGCTGTTGCAAGGGATTATAACCGAGGATCAGGGAGCAACCGATTTATGCATCATAGTAGCGCTGGTGTTATTGCTCTGCATAATTGTGGACCTACCGACCTTGATCTGCTCGTGGGGCGCTACCGCATGGATGATGTTGGGTTCCGAGTGCTTCAGCTGATTTGTGAACAGGCATGAGAGCAAAATCCCTTCCAGTGACTGCCTATCAATCAGCAAGTGAATCATTTTCATCGATAGCTTCCTATCAAGCTACATCAAGCAAATAAGCCGACTTCCATCCAAATATCGTATATAATGGTTATGCGACAAAAACAGTCTTCTTATACCCTGGCTTAATGAGCGGATTATGGTTTCGGAAAACGCTAGAGATACAGGTGTTCACATGCCAAACCAGCCCATACCCAGAAAATATCGCTGGCTTCTAAAAGTAAACACGGTAGATGAGTTATGGCACAAGCTGCTCATCGAGGGCGACCCGATGACCGTGCGCGGGCATCGCCTTCACCGACTGATCCCAACCAACCCACGCTGCGCCTCCTGCTATACTCCCTTTGGAGGCATTGGCGGTACACTGGCCCGCATCGGCATTTGGGGGAGTCGCCCGTCAATCAAGAACCCCCGGTATTGCTCAGCGTGTGAAGCCTTCACTGCCAGATTTCCGGGCGGCGCGGAAGTAGAGCTGACGATGTTGTTCGTGGACGTGCGCGGCTCGACCACCATCGCCGAGAACATGAAACCCACCGAGTTCAGCCAGCTGATGAACCGCTTTTACGAAGCCGCGATTCACGTCCTGGTGCATGCCGATGCATTTATCGATAAATTGGTCGGGGACGAAGTAACGGCCTTGTTCATTCCCGGCTACGCAGGCAAGGAGCATGCTCGCAAGGCTGTGGAAGCAGGCCGGGAGCTCTTACGCGTCACCGGGCACGCACAGCCAGGAGATCCGTGGGTGCCGGTAGGCGTGGGGATCCATACCGGCACTGCCTGGGTCGGGTCAATCGTCGGGGCAAGCGGAGACAGCGCCGATTTCACCGCTCTGGGTGATAACGTGAATATCGCCGCCCGTCTGGCAGCCAAAGCCGGACAAGGCGAAGTCTTGATAAGCGAGGCTACATACCAGGCAGCTCGAATTAAATCTGAGGGCCTGGAAAAGCGTGAGCTAGAACTGAAGGGTAAGAGTGAGATCGTGACGGTTGCAGTGCTGCACGCAGATGAACCCCTGGAGACGATGGAGAGAACAATACCCGAAGGGTAATGATGGGGATAATTTCCACTGGCGGATAGCCTATCAACCAGAAAAATTACGACTTATTGCGTATGGATGATTCACAGGGGCGGCTATATAATCCGGGCGAATGAGTATCCGGGAACCCATAGGGACTGCCCGGCGTCTTTTAGAAATCAGCTGCATTCCTAGCAGCCCTTAAAAATCCAAAAAGAAAGAATAAGTATATGGCAAGCATAATTCGACCCACGTCCATCAGTCTGGTCGGGCTGCTGATCTTTTTGCTCAGCGCCTGTGCCAGCGGAGCCGCCTTGTCCGCCATGGACACGACCGCCACCGTCCCAGCTCCCAGCGTAACCGCGCCGCCAATCGCCATTCCAAGCGAGCCGTTAGCGCCGGTGGATGCACCGACTGCGACTCCCACAACTACCGAGCTTGACCTGGCAGCCATGGATAGCATGGCAGCGATGGCTTACCAGAATCTCGGCGTCATGCCGACTGACGTGAAATTCGTGATCGTACAGCAGGAAATTGAGCTGCTGATCGAGCCCGGCGATAGCTACCCCGCCCTGGGCTGGCTGCAGTCCGGCGACCGTATCCGGGTCAACGGCACCAGCCTAGATGGATTGTGGTATTGGGTGGATTGCGGCAGCGGGATGGTGGGGATGTGCTGGATCTCCGCCGATCCGGCTATGACCGAGCCGGCATCCTAATTCTTCATGAGGTGAGAATGCGAAGATATATTGGTTTCTACGCACTATTCCTATTAGTCCTGATCACCCTATCAGCCTGTGCCAGTCTGGGTAGCTCGCAGCTGGAAACCAGTCAGCCAACTCAGACGGCGATCGCTGAACAGCCGGTGACGCCCGAACCTACCGCCATCACACCATCCGATGATCCGCGCGGCACGGTCAGCGGTAGGATCTGCTTCCCCAGCGAGCAGATTCCAGCGATGACGCTATACCTTCAGAACGTGGACAGCGGGGAGCTGGTGCGCATCTCGTCGGAGGCAGGCATGTCGAGCTTCAACGTGCCGCTTATGCCTGGCCGCTACGTGGCTTACGCTTACCCGCAGGAAATGGAGCTGGGCGGCGGCTACACTAACGCCGTGACCTGCGGCTTGAAGGAAAGCTGTACTGACCACAGCCTGATCGTTTTTGAAATCCAAAGCGGACAGGACACACCAGGGGTGGATGTGTGCGACTGGTACGCGCCGGACTCGATCCCCTTGCACCCGCAAAGCCCGGCACCCGCAGCGGCAGTTGATCCGGCGCTGGCCGGCTATAGCTATAATGATATCGTCGCCTCTGAGACCTGGCAGGTGGATGCCAATGGAAATTTGCAAAAGTTATTGGACACCGCATTTGCCAAAATCTCCCCCGATGGACGCCAGGCTCTCTACGAGCAAGAGAGCGACATCTGGATAGCCGACTTGACGAGCGGCGAGCGCCGCAACCTGACCAATACCTCGTGGCGTACCGAGAGCAACCCGCAGTGGTGGCCGGCTAATCCGGGCAAAATCCTGTTTACCTCCTGGGCAAACACAGATGAGGTGGGGATGAGCTCCGGCTGGCCGACGCTGGTTAACCTGGATGGCAGTGACTACCAGGTGATCTCGGAGGACCAGATGGCTACATTGCCCATCCCCAGCCCTGATGGACAAACCGTCGCTTTCGACCAGGGGCTGACTGGCTGGCTCTACCGCCTGGGCGGCGAGATGCAGACCTTCGACGCGGCGGCTTTCGGACTGCCAACCGGATCCAATTTCCACATGGGCAGCCCGGCATGGTCTCCGGACGGCAGCCGCCTGGCCTGGTGGGTGAGCGGCAACGTAGTCTCGCCCGACAGCATTCACAGGGCGCTGGTCGTCTTCGATCTGCCGTCAAGCAGCTTCATCATGCTGCACCCCCACCAGCCCGTCGGTGGCAGCGGTGGATGGCTGCCCACCCCGGTTTGGAGTCCCGATGGGCAGTGGCTGGCCTATACCACCATGGGTGAAGGCAGTAAGGCTACACTATACGCCGGGAAGAGTGATGGCACGCTGGAGTACAACCTGGGCGACAGCACCAGCCCGGTCTGGAGCCCGGACGGCACACGGTTGGCTTACACCGCCTGGCCGCCGGTGAACGACTCATACCTGAGCGCCATGACCATGCAGCTGGAGGTCGCCAGCGGCAACACCGCCCAACTGTCCGGATTCCCCGAAGGCAGTGTGCCTAACGCCTGGATGGCACCCCTTTCACCGAGCACCGGGATGACTTCGCAGAGCAACTCCCTCACCGAGCGCGGCTGGCAGACTTATACCAGCCAGACCTACGGCTTTCAAGTCGATATCCCCGCCGGGACGCAAATCCTGGAGGAAGATGGACGGACATTGGTCGTGCTGCCCTTCACCGCGGGTACGCAGTTGGAAAATAAATTCGTCAGCATCCAGGTAGAGCCAACGTCAGCGGAGAGCTGCTATGCCGCCATCCCCTGGCGGGATACGATAAACATCAACGGGATTGAGTTTCGCAGCCTGGAAGGACAGGGTTGGGAGCACGCCGCCGGAGGGCTGAGCTTCTTGGCGAGCGATAATGCCGCCATGGTGGGAGAAAAGTGCGTGCGACTGGCAAGCCGGGTAGGCGTGCGTGACGACTCTGGATTCACCGGAGGGACGCCATTACCTACGCCATTACCAGCGGATTTGGACCAGTCCGACCTGAAACAAGTCATTAAGAGCTTCAGGCTGCAGTAATGTTGTTCGGTTTGACTAAGATCTCCTTACTTAATCAAGTTATAATTCATTCTGTTTTCCACCCCAAATACTCAATGAAGTCTTAAGGAGATTCAAATATGCAACCTCGAATGACTCGCGCTGTATGGACTCTGTTCACCATCACGATCATATTTATGATGCTGCTGGTCTCTTGCAGGCCATCCACACCGGAAGTTGAGCCTTCACCGACTGCAGAACCCCCCACCCCGGCACCGACCATGCCGACGCTAGACCTGAATGCCCTCTACAATACCCAGTGGGTGCTGGCAGCTTACGGCGACCCGGACAATCCAACGGTACCCCCGGCAAGCATCCAGATCAATGCGACCTTCACCCCGGACGGGCTGCTGGCCGGCAGCTCCGGGTGCAATAATTACCAAACCGGCTTCCAGGCGTCTACGGACGGTACGATGACGATCCAGCCGGAGATTGCCACCACCTTCATGGCTTGCCCGGATGACCAAATGGAGGCCGAACAGGCCTACCTGCAAGCTTTAGCTCAGGTCACATCCTTCAACTTTACTGCAGACGGCAACCTGACATTGCGCTATCAGCTTGATTCGGGTGAGGAAGGCTTGCTGGTGTACGGAAAAGGCGCGGTACCATTCACCAACACCGAGTGGGTGCTGGTGTCGTACGGCGATCCGGCTAACCCTACCGAAGCCGAGCCCGGCATCCCGGTGACGGCCATCTTCAGCGACGAAGGCCAGTTGAGTGGCATTGCCGGCTGCAACAGCTACAGCGCCGGTTATACCGTCGAAGGCGAAACCCTGACGATCTCACCAATAGCCAGCACGATGATGATGTGCACGGTGGGCATGGAGCAGGAGACTGCCTACCTGCAGGCACTATCTGGAGCCGAGAGCTATCAAATTACCGGACAGACCCTGGTAATCAACTACACTGTCGATGGGACCCCCGGCGCGCTAACTTTTTCCTCCGCTAATCTACCGCTGGTAGGAACGCTGTGGACCCTGGCATCCATGAATGGCATACAGCCGGCCGAGGAAGTTACCATCACCGCGGTGTTTGAGGTGGGTGATGAAGCCGGCAGCGGGACAGTCGCCGGACAGGCGGCGTGCAACAACTACACCGGGGGCTACACTGTGAACGACAGTAACCTGACCATAGGTGCGCTGGCGACCACAATGATGATGTGCGAGGAAACGATCATGCAGGCTGAGCAGGAGTTTCTGCAGACGTTCCAGGCAACCCAAACTTATCAAATCATCGGCAATACCTTGCTGCTGCAATCGGATCAGGGTATGCTGACCTTTACCGCCGAGCGCACTCCGCTGCTCGGAGCGCTATGGCAGCTCGTATCCCTGGGCGACCCGAACAATCCGACTGCGCCGGTGGAAGGGTCGAACTTCACAGCACAGTTCATTCGCAATCCGAGCGCTCCGATGGGCGTGCTCTCCGGGACTACCGGCTGCAATGAGTTTGCCGCCGCCTACGCCGCCAGCCTGAACGAGATCAAGATCAACCAGCCCATAAGCACAGGCATTACCACCTGTGTTCCTGGGCTGTTAGAACAGGAACAGATCTTCTTCCTGGCACTCAATAACGCCACCCAGTACACTATCCTGGGCGATACCCTGATCATGCCGTACGATGACAACCAGCAAGCGCTAGTCTTTCAGGGAACGCAGCTTGAAGTGGCCGAGCGCCCGGTGCTGAGCGACCTGGACGGCAGCTCCTGGTATCTGTGGTCGATCAATGACCAGGCAATTCTGCCAGGCACCACGATTACGGCCATCATCAGTGTGAATCCCGAAGGCGCCAGCGGCGTGATGAACGGTTCGGCCGGCTGCAACACCTACCAGGCCGAATTCGGCGAACAACTGGGTGTAACCACCACTCTGACCTCCGGGCAGTTTTGTAACCTGCCGGCCGGTGTGATGACCCAGGAACAAAATTACATCAATACTCTGGCACGCGCCTATGGCTACTGGCAGACAGGCGACCAGCTGATCCTGAACAGCGGCTCCGGCGTGCTGACCTATCGCACGACGATGCCGCCCGCGGCTGGCGACCAGACTCACCTGCTGATCAACCGGGACTGGTTCCTGGTGTCCTTCAATACAAATTTCAGCCTGCCCGGCGAACGTGAGCCATCCACGCGCTTCAACCAGGATGGCACGCTCAACGGCTACACGGGTTGCAATACGATGAACGGCTCGTTCACCACCAACATCAACCAGATCACCATCTCAGGGCTGAGCTCCACCATGATGGCCTGCACGGATCAGGCTTTGCAAAACCAGGAGCAGGCGATGCTGGCCGTGCTGGGTAGCGCTCAAACCTACCAGGTTAACGCCAACAATCTGCAGATCGTCGGGGCACAAGGTGTGTTGAATTACTCGCTGATACCGCTCACCCGCCC
>JAGDMX010000478.1 GCA_017860725.1 Chloroflexota bacterium
ATCAATCCTGGAAGATACATGAGAACCATCAACACCATCAGCCGCTACGCCACCTTTGTCGCCTTGGGGAATTCCGGAAAAATAGAAGACGTCGACCGGCTGATGGATGCATTGGCAATGAACGATGATCTAGCCACCACCAAGCTGGTCGATTATGCCCTGGGGTTGATTGATACCCGAGAGGGCCGCGCACGGCTCAGCTATTACCTGTTCAATGGCAGCCAACAACAGCGCAATTATGCCGCCCTGTATTTCAAGCGCAGGGGGATGGTTGACTTGTTGGACGAAGCGGTTGCCCTGGGGATGATCGACGGGAAACAGGCTTACGCTAAATAAGAAAGATTCCTATTATTTTATGCCACGCTGTCACGCGCGCCGCAGAGAGACAGGTTGCTTGTGAATGCGCACTGCGCCCGATTTTGCCAGGACCTGCGCGGCCAGTGCTTCTGGAATATCCACCAGGGAGTTGCTCTCCTGGATATAGATTTTGCCAATCAGGTAACCCGGGATATCCGCGTGAGCGGCAATGGCGCCAACGATGTCATTAGGGTGAATGCCATGTTCTTTGCCGGCGTTGAGGCTCAGGCGCACCATGTCTGGCTCGTGAGAAGTATGCGCCAGACGAGGCAGGCGACCAGCATGGTTGCTACGCATAGCTTGACGCTCGAAATGGCGCGGTCGGGGTTCAATTACATCAGTTAATGGCGCGATGGGGCGCTGTTTTTCCTCGAGGCGGGCCAGCTTCAAGGCAACCGCGGCGATCTCCAGCGGATCATGCCCTTCGGCAACCAGACTTTCAGCCAGCTCACGCTCTCGGCGGCAACGGCCACGCTGCAGCCAGACAGCTACCTGGCTTAACAACTGCTCTTCACGGGATTTGCGGATATCCTCTTCGCTCGGCAGGGTGGCGCGGTCAATTTTGTGGCGAGTAAAGGCTTCAACCTGGCGCAGGCGGCGCTTCTCATAGGGAGAGACCAGCGATATAGCGATGCCAGTCTTGCCAGCGCGTCCGGTTCGCCCGATGCGGTGGACGTAGAGTTCCGGGTCGTCGGGCAATTCGTAGTTGATCACGTGGGAGATGTCGTCGATGTCCAGCCCGCGGGCAGCCACGTCGGTCGCCACCAGTACTTTGATCTGGTTCTGGCGAAAACGACTGAGGGTGCGCTCGCGGGATTCTTGGTTCAGATCGCCATTCAAGGCTTCGGAAGGAAAGCCGCGCAAGGTCAATTCGTTGGCCAGATCACCGGTCGCGAGGCGGGTGCGCACAAAGATCAGCACGCTGGTGACTGGCTCCATTTCAAACAGGCGGGTTAGTGCAGCCAGCTTGTCGGTTTCGTTCACAAAGTAGTAGCGCTGTTCAATGGCTTCGACCGTGATCTGTTCACGCTGGATAGTGATTGCATGCGGTTCTCGCAGGTATTGGTCTGCCAGACGGCGGATCTCTTGCGGGAGTGTGGCTGAAAAGAGAGCGGTCTGGCGGGAAGCAGGGGTTTCGGCCAGGATTGTCTCGATATCTTCGATAAAGCCCATGCTGAGCATTTCATCCGCTTCGTCGAGAACCACGGTGCGAATATTTTGGATCTTCAGGATGTCCTTGCGCATCAAGTCGAGCAAGCGACCTGGTGTGCCGACCACAATATCTACGCCGCGTTTGAGGCGGTTAATTTGCAGGCTATATGACTGGCCGCCGTAAATTGCCAGAACGCGCACCTTGCGGTGTTGCCCGTATTCGGCGATCGCCTCGGCAACCTGCAGAGCCAGCTCACGGGTGGGGACCAGTACCAGTCCCTGGACATGATTTTGATCGGATTCCAAATTGTGCAGCATGGGGAGCGCAAAGGCAGCAGTTTTTCCGGTGCCGGTCTGCGCCTGGCCAATTACGTCTTGCCCGGTGAGCATGACCGGGATTAACGATGCCTGAATGGGGGTGGGGGTCAGGTAGCCGCGCTCAGCGACGGCCTGCAGCAGCTGCGGATGCAGGTTCAGTTGGGTAAATTCGGTTGTCATCAAAACTCCTAATCGATATGAACCGTTTTGATGACTCCGCCAATCTGTCCCTTTGCCGCACTTTACCGGGTTCGTCCTCGCGGAGGAACCGCCTCTGGCAGCAAAAAACCCGACCTGTTTCTGTCGGGCAATCATTTGGAATGATCAAAACAATTCCCTGAAACATACGATCCAGGATTGGATCGAAGCGACAGTATACCACATTTTCCTGGCTTATGCTAAACTCAGATCGATGCTCAATATCACAGCCACCCAAGAATGGAAAACTGCCTATCCTGGCGCACAGATTGGCATCCTCGAGATCGCCGGAGTGGATAACACCCTCAAGTCTGAACTGCTGGAGGCTGAGAAGCGCGCCGTCGAAGCCCGCTTGCGGGAGCGCTATAACGGGTATTCGCGCAGCAACTTCCTTGCGCTGCCGGTGATGGCGGCATACGAACGCTATTACAAGCGCTTCGATAAGACTTACCATGTACTCCTGCAATTGGAGTCTATCGTACTGAAGGGTAAAAACCTGCCAGAAGTTTCACCGTTGGTGGGCGCCAACTTTACTGCCGAGCTGGACACGCTGGTGCTGACCGCCAGCCACGACGCAGCTTGCCTCCAGCCACCTCTCTTGATCGATGTCTCTCGAGTCGGCGACATGTTCACCCGCATGAATGGCGCTCCCAAACAGTTGTCCCCGGGTGATATGGTGATGCGCGACAGCCAGGGGGTGATTTGCACGATCATCTATGGGCAGGATAATCTTTCGCCGATCTC
>JAGDMX010000101.1 GCA_017860725.1 Chloroflexota bacterium
GGGCGCAGATAATCATCCCCCCAAATAGTAGCCCCCGCTGTGGTTTGAGACGTTGGGCAGCTGCATCTACATTTTTATGAAAACCGGTTGTACTCATTGAGTTCCTCCTATTTGGATTGAACGAAATCTTAGAAAGATTAAAGTTTTAGGGACTCTGGGTCAGGTTATTGACAACGGATCATTATATTTGTATAATAGAACATAAGTTCTAATTTGTCAAGAGTAAACCTGGAGGCTGTCATGAGGCTAGGTGCATATTTGGGAATTTTTGGCACGATCTTCGGAAACCTGTTAGTGGCATCCGTATTATTTATGATCACCAGTGGAGCTGCTTACAAAAATGGACCTGTTCTCCAGAAGAATACAGCGATCGAGACCCCCGTCTCGACAAGCGATACGAGTTCTGAAACCGTTGCCTTTGATGATCCAAACAGCGATGATATCAATACGGCTGGCGAATACATATCATCGGATTGTGAAATAAGCAGCCGGTTCCCAGATCGGGTTTTACAATGGTGCAATTTGATCACTCATTATGCCCGGCAGCGTGAATTACCAACAGATCTGGTAGCTGCGCTAGTATTACAAGAGAGTGGGGGAAATCCAACAGCATATTCGCATAGTGGGGCTGTTGGATTGATGCAGGTTATGCCACGCGACGGGTTAGCAGCCTCCTTCATGTGTAAGAACGGACCCTGCTTTAGCAATCGCCCTTCGATCTCCGAACTCGAGGATCCGGAATTCAATATTGCGTATGGGACCCGGATGTTATCAAGCTTGAGAAAGAAATATGGAAATATCCGGGAGGCATTAAAAGCCTACGGACCAATGGACGTTGGTTATTATTATGCCGATATCGTCCTAGGACATTATGAACGATATGGAAATTAATTTCACATTTTTCGGTTAATAAATCGAAGCCCGTTGAAAATATAAGATTCGATAATCCTGACAATCTCACCCATTCACATATAAACCATTGACTGATGGATATCGCAACTATGAATCCATGTCAATCATAAAACGCAACTGTGTGATCAATATATTTACCTTCCAGATATGTAAACTTCGCGGAGAAGAATCCGGATTCATCCAACCAGGGCAGGAAAACACGATCTCCCTCCCATAAGTTTAAGTCGAGGATCGCCTGATCATCTATCCATTCCAAGTGCCCTTCACTGGACTCAATTAATTCTCCAACAAAATCATCCACAACAAAAACAAAAGCGTACCAGTCCTCATTATTTGCAAATAAGGGAAAAGTTAGAAGACCTTTCAACACTAAGTGTGTCGCCTGCAACCCTGATTCTTCACGGATTTCCCTGAGAGCACATTCTTCAGGCGTCTCCCCTTGCTCCAGCTTGCCTCCAAGACCGTTCCACTTACCTTGATGGACATCGTTTTCTTTCTTTATCCGGTGAATCATCAAGGTTTTTCCACCGCGACGCACATAACAAAGGGTAGCAAGCTTCATATTACTCCCAGGGATTAAGCATGGTCTGGATCAGAATCGGCGTGCCAATTTTGATATTCTGCCGTCGAGTGAGCAGCCAGGTCACCAGATCAGCGATATCCTCTGAGTACAGGCACTTATCATGATTCAGTCCGACTGAGTTCTCAGTCATCTCTGTCACTACCATCCCTGGGCAGATGGTATTCACCCGAATGCCGTAATCTTGATTTTCCCGCTGGGCATACTCAGACAAGGCGTTCAATGCGTGCTTGGAGGTACCATACACCGCATCCCCAGTATAGTATTCAAGACCGGATTCTGAACTGATATTGATGATGTGACCACTGCGCTGGTCGCGCATGATGGGTAATACGGTGCGCATCACCAGCATGACCCCGCGCAGATTGGTAGCCATCACGCGATCCCAATCTGCCAAATTCAATTCATGCAATGCGGCACTCTCATCCACGACCCCTGCACTGTTGACCACAATATCAACACGGCCATAGCCATCGAGGGTTGCATCCACCAAACGCTGGACATCATCCGTTTGCGAAACATCCGCCCGGATGGCAATGGCTTCCCCACCTTGCTGGCATATGGCATCAATCGTCTTTTCCAGACGATCTTGCCTACGACCGCAGACAACCACTCGAACCTGCTGACGTGCGAGAGACAATGCCACACCCTTCCCAATGCCGGTCCCACCACCGGTAACAATTGCTACCCGATCCTGTAAAGACGTCATAAAATCCTTTTATCCCGAATTTACGTTAAATTACTCATATATACCGAGGCGCAGTATCCTGGACAATGTAATCCACCAAAGTATATTCCATCACCGATGCAGGTTTATCCAGCCGGCAGCTATCATACACCTGGAGGTTTTTCCGGTCAGCTAACAGGATCAGCTGGTGCGTCCGGCGCGTGCTACGCTCCAGGAAACGCGCCCGCCAGCGTCCCGGTTCGGTTTCCTCTACCGAGAATAAACGATATGCATCCAGAGCAGTAACCCCAGTATGCCGGCGTAGGGTGTATTCAGCAGCTTGGGCTGCCGGCGGGTAGCTTAAGCGCCCGCGGTAATGATCCAGATCAACATTTCCTTGTAAAGAAGCATCTGCTACCCGTTCGATGCTATCCGGCGTCAGTCGGCCGTAAGCCAGCCCAGCCGGGAAGAACAGCAGATTGGCCGCAAAGCGGTGCCCGCCAACATGACTGCATTGCCAAACCAAATCGCCGAGACTCTGCCGTAAAGCCTGGTAAACCGGCAGGCCAAACCTGGCACAACAGGTATCCCGCCGCCCATGAGTGCACACTAAAAACAAGGGGGCATGGCGCCGCTGGGCCAGATTGTCCATCTCGCCGGAGGCGATGGCGGTGAGATCCAGGTTGAGCAGATCTGCATAAGCCTCCAAACGGAAATCATATAGCTCTTCACCGCCCTCAGATATGGAAGCCACAAAGAAATGCAACGGTTCTACCTGTCCACCCTCCCTGCGGATGAGTAATATACGCGAGGCAGGGATCGCATCCACCTGTGCCGCCAGATATTCTTTGACTGCTGGTGGAAGGTTACTTTCTTCAAATGCTTTCTCTCCCCAGGCACCGGGATATTCCAGCAGCAAAAAAACTTCGGTGCGAGTCGCGGTTGCCGGTAATGGCTCTCCCGCTTTGGTAGAAATCTGTGAACAGTATTGCTTTGAAGGACTCTCTATATTCATGGAGATTACCCTGTGACAATCGACTTCCGAAAATGGATCAGTCGTTCGGCTTCTTCATAACCCAGTGCCAGGTGCGCGGCCAGGCTCACCGTGTTATCCAGCAGACAGTCGGAGGCCATTTCGGTGCACCCTTGTTGGGCAGCCCACGCTTCAGCAGCGCGCACCAACATAGCACCAACACCTTGCTGGCGCAGGTCGGGGTCTACATACCAACCCTCAATATATCCCACCGGGCTGGTCGAGCAGCCATCGGCATATTTACGAAGGGAGCCTTCCAAAAAGCCCCCCAATCCAGCAGATGGTCGTACCGCCACAAACGCGACAACATCAGCTCCAGGCGCTAAATATGCCCGTATTTCCTGGTTCTGCTCGTGCAAAGGGCACAGCGGCCATAATGCCTGGCGCATACGCAGCCACTCCTCCAGGTCAGCCGGAACGGGTTGCCGAATTTCCATCTTAGCTTCTGTCATCCTGCAAACTCTGCAACCAGTCTTCCGTCGTACTGCGACTATATGGAGCAAGGTGGGCAGCCGCCGAATACAAGAATGGCTGCATGTGGCGCCGAATATACTGGCTGGTGCCTTCTTTCGCAACACCATCCAGTGTTTTTGTGTAGCGGTCCAGAATCTGGTCTCCGATTAGCTCTGAGCCTGTCGTTCGCAAAGCATCAGCCGCCCCGAGGCTTTTCACTCCGATCTCGGCCAGATCGACTGTCAGGATACCGCTGACTTGCTCCACGGTAAGAGATTCGCGGCGAGCCACCTGCTGGATGCGCTCCCATAACAAGTCCAGGCGCGGCAGGAGATTGGCTGCGCTCATGAATAACCTGCCGAAATTGAGTGACAGCTCGTCAGCCAGTTTTTCCAGCTCCTGGCGGGAAAGCGGAGGAGTATCAATGGCGACTGCACTGGTGCGTGCGGCAGCTTGCATCGCCTCCAGCAAGGCGGTCAAGTCGCTGGGGTAGGCATCCGTTGAGATCACTCCATTGCGCTTCAGGTGGTCTATCAGACGATCCAGGAATACTTTGCTGCCTGCGGCGGCATCACCTGCAATGGCAAAAACCCACAGGGGCGAGAAATGAATAGCCAGCAAGCCAGCCGTCTCCAAGGCACTGCCCACCATTTTACGCGGGATATAATTTTCGGGAACTGGCGATGTCTCGGCCTGAAGTTGGGGTTGTATGCGGGCAATTTTCTCCACCAGAAATTTCTGGGTATCGCCGATGAAAATCTTGTAGAGCGTGCTGCCCTTCAAAGCCTCCGGGAAAAGCGTCTCGGTGAGCAGAAGCGTGGTGCCGCCTACCAGCGCCGCCAACGAGCGAATCGTGCGCTCTGGCAGCGACAGGGTATAAGCCAGCCTGCGGCGAGCATCTTCCGTAAAGTTCATGAGACATCCGGTTTTAGACTGGCCAGCGCTTGCGCAACCTGGGTAGTTCGCTCAGTCATCTCACTTGCCAGCAGCCGGCAGGCATCCTCCCCTACCCGAGTGCCCAACACAACACCTTCCGCCTCCGCCAGCGCGGCGAAAATCAGCCGCAGCAGGCGACGGGCTTCGTTGAGAGGTCCACCAATCGCCAGCAGCGTCTTCTCGATCTGTATGGTATGCTGGCGCAAGTGGGAGTCAAAACGATGCAGGCGAAAGCGGATCGGGTAAGGCTGATTCTCCCAGAAAACAGCCGGGGCATCCAATTCTGCCTCGGAGATGTCAACAAACTCATCGAGGATCCGCGTGTGCAGCTTTTCATGATAGGCCAACATATCCTGTGGGCTGCCGGCATCCCGTAGCCCCGAATACGGATCGCCCTGCCAGAATTCATCCCACATGGCCTCGGTAGCCTCGGTAAGCCGCCCATCTCCTGAGCGAGCATCCTGCAGGGCAAAGTGAACCATGAAATAGAAATTTCTCTCTGCCCTGATCATATGGTCGAGCGCCTGGCGGGCGGACCATTCGCCCTCCGCAGGCACCTGTTCCAGCCGAGCGGCATCGTATCCAAGAAGCACAGCCTGAAGGTCCCGGAAGGCAGCATGGTACTGGGCTAAAATGCGCTGAGCGGAAGTCGAAGCCTGCCCTAGACTCAGCCGCTCAGCAGCCAGCCGCACTACCAGCTCACGTAAGGTCTCATAATTACGAAAGAAGGAAAAACGCACGCCCTCCTGGTAATCCTGCCATTCCCAGGCAATTTCAAGATCGGCATCAGTCAGTCCCCAGGTTAAGCGGGCAAATTCGGTCATCGCAGGATATACGCCAGGCACAGTCATTTCTCCTCCTGAAGGATTAAATTCGGGCGGCTGTCGCAGACCAAACCTGCCACAGCCGCCCTGTATATTCACAAGCAATTACAATCGCAAGAAGACGTCGACTCTCTCACACACGCTTCTCGGTAGATGAAAACGGCGGTTAATCGCCTGCGCGAGAGCCAAGCTGGCGGTCCGCCATGAGCAGGGCTGGACCGCTTTCGCCCGCCAATTTAAGGAGCTCAATAATCGCAGCGGCGTTCTTTTCCTCTTCGACCTGCTCGTCGATGAACCAATGCAGCATGACCTGGGTAGGATAATCCTTCTCCTGCTGCGCCAGGGCGTACAGATCGTTGATCAGTGAAGTAACTTTCTGCTCGTGACCCAAGACCTGCTCAAAGACCTGCAGGGGGGAGCCGAACTCTGTGGGTGGCTGTTCGATGGCTTGCAGCTTGACCCGCCCGCCACGATCGTAGATGAATTCAAAGAATTTCATGCCGTGCTCGCGCTCCTCATCGGCCTGGGCATGCATCCAGTGAGCAAAACCGGGCAGGTTGGCGGCCTCAAAGTGCGCTGCCATGGAAAGGTACAGGTAAGATGAATACAGCTCGTGCGTGATCTGGTCATTGAGTGCTTTTTGCAACTTTTCAGTGAACATTGTGTGTCTCCTTGAATATTCTATTGATTTATAGTAAACGTCTGTCGATTGGGATGGTCTTAGTTATTGATGTATCTATACCATGTAAACCCGATATATGCTATTAACATTTTATCAGAAACCGATCTCGCGCAGAATTTGCTGCTCGCTGCTCTCGCTGGTGCGACTCTTTCTACCCAGCAACTCCTCCCAGAAGTGCTCATCATAACGCCGAGAGCGCAGCGGCAGAGGCATGGGCACACCCCAACCCAGCAGCAAAACCTCTTCTTTGGGCTGCAAGCGGGCCAGCATGCCGCGCAGCGCCTCACGCCCGGCCAGCCCGGAAAGCACTGCCCGGATATCATCATCGTCGCCCAACCAGCCAGAGACGCGTGTGCCGAGCTGTGACATGACTTCATCATAGATTTGCGAGGGACGCTGGTCGATAATTAACAGAGTGACGTAATATTTGCGCATCTCGCGGGCAATCGTGCTGAAGGTGGTCTGGGCTGCCATCTCACGATTGAGCAGTTTATGCGCCTCTTCTACAACGATCACCAGAGGTCGTGGCTCTTCTTTGCCACTGGTACGGAAATCATTGGTGCTCTTTTCCCAGGCATCTCGGATGCGGCGGGTGAGTAAATTGCTGACCAGCAGGTAATCCAGGTCGGATTCGTGATTTCCGAACGACAGGATGACATGCTGCCCCGACTCCAAAGCCTTAATAATCTCACTCACCGTGTCAGCCGCCGGTTTCTCCACCAGATAAGGCAGATTGAAGACGCGTCCCAACTTGTTGTGCAGACCTTCAGCCGCCATCACGTTTACCCCGGCCGAATTTGCCCAATGGGCCACGCTATCCGGGGCAGGGATCTTCTTGCCATCCTCGATGTCGATCGTTGCCCCATTGCGCATCTGACGGAAGGCGTTGAACCAGCTCCGGCGACCAAACGAGGTAATCAGCGCATCCAATGTGGTTGGTGTAGTTTCCTTCAAGTTCAGCTCACGGGTGAGCAGCTCAATATCCTCCGGCTGGATGTCGCTCTCGGCAATTTCGAGATTGAAATCCGGGGGATTATTGCGGATCATGGCCCCTGCCCCCAGACCGACCACCCGCACCCGGCTGGGAAACTTTTCCTTAAGCCCAGCGACACGCTTGCCGGTATCCGAGGAAGTATCGGAATAGGCATACTCATTGTGCATATCGAGCAATAATATCGATGCCTTGTTGTATTGGATCAAGCCGGCCAACACAATGCGCGTCAGGAAAGACTTACCGGTACCGGTAGCGCCGAACACCCCCGACGATCGCTGCACAAATTTGTCCAGGTTCAGGCAGACCGGATGCTCTTGCTCGCGAGTGTAGCCGATGACAAAATTACCGGGCTTCTCGCTCTTGCCGAAGATCTCGGCAATATCTCCGGCGCTGGCCAGGCGCACCGGGGCATGGTGCGGTGGGACCGTCTTGACCGGCACCGGGCTGGGCTCCGGCTGTAAACCGGCTGAAATCGCTTCCCGCCAGCGGAGATACTCCTGAGTACCAGGCTCGGGGCCGCGCTCCAGCATCAGCGAGGGCAATACCTCCAGGTTGGTAAAGAGGGTCTGCCCGTGCAGCAGGCGTGCCACGTCAGGCGGCAGGCGTGTCTCACTCTGCTCATCGGCGAAGCGTGGATCGGTAGCACCCAACTGCAGGTCGGTCACCAGGCCATAGAACTGCCAGTCACCACTTTCGATGATCACGAACGCCCCTTCCTGCACTTCTT
>JAGDMX010000479.1 GCA_017860725.1 Chloroflexota bacterium
AAGGGCAGTACATCTTTAAGAATATGGTATTAATTAGCTCAGGATTGGTGATCGGTGCAACGGTGCGCGGCGGCAGGGTGGTAGCTGATCCAGCTGTTGTCCGTAGGGGCGTTTGAGTTATGCAGAGGCTGACCCTTGTTTATTGCCTGTAAAAACAATGCGTACTACGGTTTGGATTCTTGGTGACCAACTTTTAGAGCAGCATCCAGCCCTGATGGCGGCTGTGGCCGAAGAAGGGCGAAATCATTTGCATGTAGTGCTGGTGGAGAGCCGCGCCCGAGCTGCCCGGCTGCCCTACCAGCGTAAGAAGCTGGTGCTCCTCTTCAGCGCCATGCGTCATTATGCTGTTATGTTAAAGGAGCAGGGCTACGCGGTGGAGATTTTGCGTGCCGCGGATATGCTCAGCGGGCTGCGCAAGCACATAGCTGCCTGGCGACCTGATCGGATCTACTGCATGGCAGCCAGTGAATATGCCGGGCGGCGCTTTCAAGAGCGGCTCGATTCACGCCTCGGAGTTCCAGTTGTAGTGCTGCCGAATACTCAATTCTTATCCGGCCAATTTGACCCAATCCCTAAGCCGCAGGCCGGTAAGCGCTATGTAATGGAGAATTTCTACCGCGCTATGCGACGGCACTTTAACCTTCTGATGGAGCAAGACGGCAAACCAACTGGTGATCTATGGAATTACGATGCTGAAAATCGGCGTCCGCTGCCGAAAGGCACCCTCCCCCCGGAGAGATTGCGCTTTGAACCAGACGAGATCACCCGCCAAGTGATGCAGGAAGTAGCAGTCATCGATAATGGCGTTGGTACCGTTGATGGTTTTGATCTGGCAGTCAACCATCGTGAAGCCACGCAAGCGTTCCTCGATTTTTTGGATCACCGCCTGGAGAGTTTTGGTCCTTATGAGGATGCGATGAGCAGCCGCTCGGACATCCTGTTCCACTCTCTGCTTTCCCCATATTTGAATATTGGCCTTTTAGAGCCGCTTCCGGTTGCCCAGCTGGCAGAAGCAAGATTTCGGGATGGACAGGCTACATTACAATCGGTTGAAGGCTTTATCCGCCAGGTGATCGGCTGGCGCGAGTTCATCTACTGGCAGTATTGGCGCCAGATGCCCGGTTTGAAAGAGGTTAATTTCTGGAATGCCCACTGCTCGCTGCCCGGCTTCTTCTGGAACGCCGAAACGGACATGAACTGCTTGCGAATTGTGCTTGAGCGTGCCTTGCACTATGGCTACACCCACCATATTGAACGCCTGATGGTGCTGAGCAACTTTTGCTTGCTGGCAGGTATTTCACCGCAGCAGGTCACCGATTGGTTTACTGCTTGTTTTGTTGATGCCTACGAGTGGGTTATGCTTCCCAACGTGCTTGGCATGGGACTGCACGCCGATGGGGGCATAATTGCCACGAAGCCCTACATTGCCTCGGCCAATTACATCAACAAAATGAGCGATTACTGCGCTGCCTGTCGCTACGATCCCAAGCTGCGTCATGGGCAGAATGCCTGCCCGTTTAACCTCCTTTATTGGAATTTCCTCATCCAGCACGAGCAGATATTACGCAGCGGCCCGCGTATGGGGCCCAACGTGCTCAGCCTGAGGCGGATTGGAATCAAGGAGCAGCAGGCAATCCAGCAGCAGGCTGGTGAGTTATCAGCGATCTTTTCTCTCGTCGATCTTGATCCACCGTAAGATCTTTGCAGGCAGCGAACGCCTCCTCCTGCCAACAGGGGGCCGTTCTGTGTATCTACCTACCCTAACACTCCCTGCTTCATAATCATCAGAAAAATCCCATATCGCGTCAATATTATCTTTATATAACCTATACAATACATTGACAATCTGGCGCGATTATGCTAATATATAAGAGTTACTCGATTAATTCCGGTCAAATTTTGGAGGTAGATATGGCTTACATCGTTATTGCAGGTGCACTGATCGTCGTTGGGATATTCTATTTTTCAGTACAACGCAAGCCAGCGCCCGCCCGCTTACCCATCAGAACAACCGTGAGCCGGCGCAGAAAAATATAAGTTGGTGGTTTTTTGACTGGTTGGAGTATTACATGAGATTTCCTCAAGTCACAGGTTCTAATCTTCTGCGCCGCAAGGTAACCTTGCCAGATGACCTGCAAGGAGAGCTCAACATCTTGTTTATCGCTTTTCAACAGTGGCACCAGGCATTAGTCGATTCCTGGGTTCCAATGGCTCGCCAGCTCGAACAATCCTTTCCAGGAGTGCAGTTCTACGAGCTCCCGGTCATTTACAAGATGAACTTCTTTTCGCAGACCTTCCTTAACGAAGGGATGCGAGCCGGCATCCCGAACCCCACCACGCGCCAGAAGACCATCACCCTCTACATTGATAAAAAAGCATTCCGGCAGGCTTTGGATATCCCCGATGAAGACACCATCTGGGTGCTGGTGCTGGATAGGCAAGGGAATGTCTTGTGGCGCATAGACGGGGCCTACTCTCAAGAGAAGGGTGATGCACTATTCAAAGCAATCCAGGAATATTCTGCTGTAAATAGGACGGCGAGCTCATAGTACACAAAGACCAGTATAGCGTTGTATACCTTTAACTGGACCAGTCCGTATCCCCTAACTTCACCACTTCACCCGAACGCGCCGCGCGCCCCAGCGCATCCAGAATGCGCATCTGGTTTACACTATCCCCCGGCGAGATAGCCAGCTGCGCATTTCCCTGCAGCGCATCCGCAAAATGCTCGATCATTAACTGGTATTCATCGGCGCCGGG
>JAGDMX010000013.1 GCA_017860725.1 Chloroflexota bacterium
TGTTGTGCATGGGATGGACTTCGATGCATATTTCCTGATCGTATGGGATCTGTGCCGCTTTGCCCGTCAGCAAGGCATCTGGTACAATGCCCGCGGCTCGGCCGCCGGCTCGATCATCGCCTACACCCTGGATATCACGATGGTCGATCCGATCGAGCACGGATTGATCTTCGAGCGCTTCCTGAATCCGGGGCGTGTCACCATGCCGGATATCGACCTAGACTTCCGCGACGACCGGCGCTCGGAGGTGATCGAGTATGCCGTCCGCAGGTACGGTGAAGATAAGGTTGCCCAGATCATCACTTTCGGCACACTGGGGGCACGTGCCGCCATTCGCGATGTCGGGCGGGTGATGGATATCCCGCTGCCGGAGGTGGACCGGGTCGCCAAACTGATTCCGAATATCCCGGGGAAGCCGGTCAGCATCGAGCAGGCGCTGGAGGAAGTTGCCGAGTTCAAACAGATTTACGAAACCACGCCCTACTTGAAAGAGCTGATCGACACCGCCAAGCAGATGGAAGGGGTGGTGCGCAACGCTGGCACACACGCTGCCGGGGTAATCATCACTGATAAGCCGCTGTTGGAGTACGTACCGCTGCACCGCCCCACGGGCAGCGCGGCCGGCGACAGTCCGGTGCGCTCAGTGACACAGTATGAGATGTCGGTGCTGGATTCGCTCGGTCTGCTCAAAGTGGATTTTCTGGGGCTGGCAACGCTGACTATTATGGCACGTGCCTGCGATCTGATCGCCCAGCGCCACGGGGTGGAGCTCAACTTGGATAACATCCCGACAAATGATCCCGGCACTTACGAACTGATGGGTCGCGGCGAGACTGCAGGAGTGTTTCAGGTGGAAGGCTCGGGGATGCGCCGCTACCTGATGCAGATGAAACCCAAGGAGTTGGCCAATGTGATCGCCATGGTGGCGCTGTTCCGACCTGGCCCGATGGACTTCATCCCCGGCTACATCCGCCGCATGCACGGGGAGGAAGAGGTCGAGTACCGCCACCCGTTGCTCAAGAATATTTTCAACGAAACCTACGGCTACCCGGTCTACCAGGAGCAGTTGATGTTTGCTGCCATGCGCCTGGCTGGTTACACCGCCCCGGAAGCCGATGACCTGCGTAAGGCAATTGCCAAAAAACTCAAGGATAAGCTGCTCACGCACCGCCAGAAGTTTATCGATGGAGCGGTCAAGCAGGGGATTGCAGAGGATACTGCCAGCGCCATCTTCGACGATTGGGAAGAATTCGCCCGCTACGGCTTCAATAAAAGCCATGCCGTCGATTATGGTGTGATCGCTGTTCAGACCGCCTACCTCAAGTTGCATTACCCGGTTGAGTACATGACCGCACTGCTGTCAGTTACCAAGAACGATACCGCCAAAGTAGCGCTGTACGTCGCCGACTGCCGCAGAATGGACATCCCGGTCGAGGCCCCGGACGTCAATCTGAGCGATTGGGATTTCACGATCGAAGACCGACCTGGCGAGCAATCTGCCATCCGCTTCGGCCTGGGTGCCGTGAAAAATGTGGGACAGGGACCGGTGGAAGCGATTTTATCGGCGCGCCAGGATGGACCGTTCGATGATATCAACCAGTTTGCCCGGCGGGTGGATTTGCGTCATGTGGGCAAGCGCGCCTTGGAGAGCCTGGTAAAAGTCGGGGCGATGGACAGTTTCGGTTCCCGGACTGCGTTGCTGGAGGCGCTGGACCGCATTATCGCCGCAAGTAGCTCACACTTCCGCGCCGCAGAGTCAGGCCAGATGAGCCTGTTTGGCACCCATACCGGTGTGGTGGATGAGATCGTGCTGCCGCGACTTACACCTGAGGTCAGCCGACGCGAGTTGCTGAATTGGGAGCGGGAGCTAATTGGCCTGTACATTTCTGACCACCCGCTCAATCCGGTGATGAATGTGCTCAATCAGGCGGTGACGCATTTCTCGGGGCAGCTTTCGGAAGCCAACCCGGAGGATCGTGTGCGCGTCGCTGGATTGATAACGCGCATCCGCCACCATCAGAGTAAAGCCGGTAAACCGATGGGTTATATCACCATTGAGGATTTACAAGGCACAATTGAATTGGTTGTATTCCCCCGCACTTGGGATAAAATCCTGGAGATCATCGATTACGACAAGATCATTCTGGTCGATGGCAGGGTAGACCAGTCCGCGGCTGAGCCCAAAGTGCTGGTGGATAATATCACTACCGAACTCTCCTTGATCACATCTGCGGATGGACCACCGCTGGAGAACACTTATTCGAGCCGAAAGCCTGCATCACCGCCAGCCGGTCGCGCGGCGACACAGCCCAATTCCCCCTCAGCTCAACTGGCAGATTCCCCACGCTCTTCTGAGCACGAGGAGGAACCGGCCTGGGAAGAACTGCCGCCTATGCCGGATGCATTCGCTCCGGATTGGGGTGAGCATTACGGCGCGGCGATCGACGATGAGCCACCCAAGCCGCTATCCAGCCAGCCCACCACCTCGCTCGAGGCGATGACAGCCAGCCAGGCTCCGGAAGCCACCCAGGAGCCAGAAACCGATCCTACCCTCTCGGTGGAGGCACCCCCCAGTCCAGCGATGCCTGAGCCAATTATCGCCCGTGAGACCACTCCTGAGAGCCTGCCGCCTTTCATCCTGCCACCCACGCCCGACCTGGATAAGACCGGACCCGTGCGGATGATCACAGTGATTATCCGGGCAACCGGCGACAAAAGCCGCGACCAACTGCGTATTCGCCGCATCCATGGCATTATCACTTCATACCCCGGTAACGACCGCTTCGCCTTCCATATCTTTGAGCGCGGGCGGGGCTACCTGCTGGAATTCCCCAACTTCACTACCGGCGTATGCCAGGAGATGATCAACCGCTTGAGCGGGCTAGCTGGATTTGAAAACTTGCGGGTCGACCAGATTACGTTCCAGTAAAAACACTTAGGCGCTGCAAAAGAAACCCTGAATCGATCTGCAATGTCGATTCAGGGTTTCTTTTGTTATATCAATTGTTCAGTGCTTCAATCACTGGTCATGATAAACAACGGCTGCATTTCGAAAGTGTGGTAGAACGGGCGCAAGCGTTCAGTATTATAGTAGCGCTCAACATTGACCAGCTTCTTGGTGCTGGTGACCACGTCAATCGGCATGTTGTCGTAACGGCCGTTGCGTAGCACTACCAGCCGTCCGGAGATACCCTTCAGCATGAGGTCCAGCGCCAGGTTGCCAAACGCCATGGGGACAATCGAGTCAATGGCATCCGGATCACCACCGCGCACCATGTATCCCAGTTTCTGGTTGATCACATCAATTTTCTTGCCATTGTTATATTCAGCCGAGTGATCTTTCAGCTCGACCGAAACCAAATCGCCGATGCCGCCCAGCTTGGCATGCCCAAAGGCATCGGTCGAGCGATCCTGGAATACCATCTCTCCACCCTCATACATAGCGCCTTCCGAGACCAGCAGCACGGAGTATTTGCTGGGGTTGCGGTTACGATCAAATACCATCAGCTCGGTGAGATGCTCGATGTTGAACTTATACTCTGGAATAACACAGCGGTGAGCCGCACCGGCCATGGTCGGGAGCAGAGCGGTGAAACCAGCGTACCGGCCGAACACTTCCAGGATCAGGAAGCGTTCGTGAGAGCCAGCCGAGGTACGCAGGCTGTTGGTGAGCTGGATCGTGCGGGTGACGCAGGTACTGAAGCCGATGCAGTAGTCGGTGCCGGGGACATCGTTATCCATCGTCTTCGGGATGGCAATGACTTTGAAGCCTTCCTTGTAAAGCCGCACGCCGTAGCTAAGCGTATCATCCCCACCGATTGGAATCAAATAATCGATGCCCAGCCAGTCCAGGTTCTTGAGCATCTCTTCGGTCAGGTCGTTTTTCTCATCCTGGAAGCGTTCTTTTAGATGCTCGGGCACGCTGGATTTTGAGATCTTGGAAGGATTAGTGCGGGAGGTGTGCAGGAAAGTCCCGCCGGTGCGCCCGGCTCGATTGACAATCTCCTCGGTGAGTACCTGGAAATTGTTGCTGTTATCGTAATCCTCACTACGCACAACATCAACCAGGCCACCCCAGCCTCGGCGGATACCAACCACCTGATAGCCTTCCCGCAGGGCGCGGAAAGTTACGGCACGGATCGCCGGGTTCAATCCCGGCACATCGCCTCCGCCGGTCAGGATGCCAATTGTACCTTTCGATTTTTTGACGTTCGCCATTTTGATAAATTCCTTTTATTTATTTTCTATGCTGAGGCCAGCCAATGTGACCCAATTCTCTCAACGGATTTCAACCCATGATTATATCCAATTTGGCTCGTAGTAGACACCGAATACTTCCCGCAGCACACCGACAATCTCACCCAATGTGGCGTATGCCTGCACTGCCGATAGGATAAATGGCATAGTGTTCTCGGTACCCTGGCAAGCGATTCTCAGACGATCCAGTGCCTGCCCAACTGCTGCGCTGTCTCGCTCGATGCGCACCTGTTCCAGGCGCGCAAGCTGACGCTGGTAGCCGTGCGGGTCCATCTCCAGGATCGGGATGGTGACCGGTTTGTTATCCTGATAAGCATTAACCCCAACGATGCGACGAATATCCTGGTCAATCTCCCGCTGGTAGCGATAAGCGGCATCGGCAATCTCGCTTTGAAAGAAGCCTTTTTCGATAGCCGGCAACAAACCACCCAGCTCGTCAATGCGACGGAAATATGCATACGCTTCCGCTTCGAGGCGATCAGTCTGCGCTTCGACGAAAAATGAGCCCCCGAGAGGGTCCACGGTGTTGACAACCCCCGACTCTTCGGCAATGATCTGCTGGGTGCGCAGAGCGACGGTTACAGCGTGCTGAGAAGGCAGTGCAAGTGCTTCATCCATACTATTGGTGTGCAGCGACTGGGTGCCCCCCAGCACAGCCGCCAATGCCTGTAGCGCCACGCGCACAATATTATTCTCTGGCTGCTGGGAGGTCAACGAGACGCCGGCAGTCTGGGTATGGAAGCGCATCAACCAGGAACGCGGTTGTTGGGCACTAAAAGAGTGGCGCATCTCGCGCGCCCAGATGCGGCGGGCGGCGCGATACTTGGCGATCTCTTCGAAGAAATCGTTGTGAGCATTGAAAAAGAATGACAGGCGCTGGGCAAAATCATCTACCGCCAAGCCGCGCCTCAGGCACCAACGCACGTACTCCATGCCGTCGGCCAGGGTGAAAGCCAGCTCCTGGGCGGCTGTCGAGCCGGCCTCGCGGATGTGATAGCCGGAAATGCTGACCGGATTCCACTGTGGCAGAGCTGAGACCCCATACTCGATGGTATCCACCACCAGACGCATAGACGGCTCGGGAGGAAAGATGAACTCCTTCTGGGCAATATATTCTTTCAGAATATCATTCTGGATGGTGCCACGTAACTGGCTTGGGCGCACGCCTTGTTTTTCGGCAGCGGCAATGTACATCGCCCAGATGATCGCCGCCGGGGAGTTTATCGTCATACTGGATGAGACCTTCTCCAGCGGGATACCCTCCAACAGCACTTCCATATCTTTCAAGGATGAGACTGCCACACCGCACTTGCCAAACTCTCCCAGCGCTTCCGGATCATCCGTGTCGTAGCCCATCAGAGTCGGCAGGTCAAAGGCGATTGACAGCCCGGTCTGACCTTGTCCCAGCAGATATTTGAAACGCTGGTTGGTTTCTTCGGCAGTGCCAAAGCCGGCAAACATGCGCATGGTCCACAGGCGACTGCGGTGCAGGGTAGGATGGATACCTCGTGTGTATGGATATTCACCCGGCAAGCCCAGGTCGGCAGGGTAATCCAGTTCCGAGACATCCAATGGAGTATACAGACGGTCAACCGTCTGAGAGGAAGTGGTTAAGAATTCCGGTTGGCGCTCTGGCAGGCGAGATAGGCTCTCGCGCAGGACAGTTTCTTCCCAGGCTTTCAGCTCCTGGCGTAGTTGTTCTAATTTATGGCGATCGTACATCTCGCCTCCTGTATACTCTCCCATAAAAAGCCGTAAAATTATAGCACGCCGGGCTAACTCAGCCGGTCAAAAATCTGTAGATGGCGGGAGCAATGCCGGTCAGGTCGTGCAGCCCCTGGGAAAACTTGCGGCGTAACTGCCGAGCGCCAACCAACAAGCCGGGCACCGGATTAGCTGTATGGCGACGAGTGCCAAGGTCTTCCAGGTTTCCATGATCCGAGGTGATTAGCAGCAGGCCGCGTGAGTCGTCCCAACCTTCCAGTACACCTCCCAGCACCGAGTCAAAGGTCTCAAGTATTGCAACCGCCTCGGGCATCTCCTGGCGGTGACCGGCGTAGTCGCTCAACCAATACTCGAACAACGAGAAATCCCGTTCGCTGGCAAGCTGCGCCAGGGTGCGCCCGGCGTCATGTGGGGTAAGCACCGGGCTGTCCGTCATGCCAAGGAAATCCCGCCAGCCCTGCCCGGTAAAATCGGCCGAGACCGCCTGTCCTTCCAGTAATTCCTGCCCGGTTTTGAGCATTACACCGGCGGAGACTGCTGCCAGAGGGATCGCTGAGTACAGCCGCCGCCCACTCTCGATGCCATCGAAATAGCGCGGCGGGTATGCATTGAGGAAATCAACCTGCCGACCGGCGGATTTTAGCCGGTTGAATAAATTGCCATTCTGCAATAAGGCGGCGATCTGTGGATTCGGCTTGGGACCATAGTGATAACCCAGTCGGGCGGGGATATTCTCACCGGTCAGCAAGACAGCCTGACCGGTGGCCGACTGCGGCAGCCCGGTGACACCCAGCCCGGCATCCAAAGCCAACAGGGTTGCACGTCCATTTTCATAAGGAGCATTGTTCTGTAACAGGCGCCGTCCATCCAGCAACGCCTGCAGCACAGGCATATCGGCCTTAGCCAACGGATTGTTCTGTGGATCGTCCAGGCCTAAGCCAACACCATCTAGAAACACGAATAAACAGTAAACACTTGTCATGTAGTTTGAACCATAGGAGGGTTATTTGCGACGGTATGTAAGCCATACCGACGCTTTTCGAGCCCGGTCGAAACCATCCGTGCGATTTACTAGTTCCAACCGCGCTTCCAGGTAATCCAGATCTTCCTGGGTAATTCCACGCCGGGAAATCTCAGGGCTGGAAATGAATCCGTACAGCAAATAAAATCCACCCGGCGCTAAGCGTACAACCAAGTTGTCAATATAGCGCCGACGCTCTTCCGCCTCCAAACCGTGGAAGCAACCCATGTCAAGCACTAGATCGTAAGGACCAGGCAATCCCTTCATGCTGACAGCGTCCCCTACACGCAATTCCACTTTCAAGCCCAGCCGGGTGGCTTTGCTGCGAGCCTGGTGGATGGCGGTAGGGACAAAGTCGATGCCGATAACCTGCCAGCCAGCTTGTGCCAGGGTGATGACATTGGTGCCAGTGCCACAGCCCAGGTCCAGCGCCTTGCCCGGAGGATAGCTCTCAATGAAAGCCAGCAGCTCCGGTGGGCTGACACCAGTATCCCAGCGTGGCTTGCCCAGGTAGAGCCAAGAGAAGAATAACCGGCGAAGGATACTCATGGCTCCAACAATGCCTCAATTCGCTGAAGATCCAAGCTGCCAACCTGCCGAAGTTGCTCAACACCACCGGCGTCAAAAAAAATAAACGTCGGTGTGGCGAAGCTCCCATACTTCCGAGACAACTCCCGACCGGGGTGCTCCTGGATATTCAGGCGCAGCACTAACAAGCGATCGGCATACTGGCGCTCTAGCCCATCCACGATGGGTCTGGCTGCCCAGCAAGCCATTCAGAATGGCGACTGGAGCTCCAGCAGGACCGGTGTGCCGGCACCAATTTGCGAATCCACCTCGTCCACGCCAGCAGTAGTAGTAGCGGTCGGGCGGAAGATCAGCCAGATTGCCAACATGCCAAGCATCAGCCCGCCGACAACAAGCCAATCTGTGCGCCGCCAACCCTGGCGCAGACGCACTACACTTACAATCAATATAATCGCAGCCCCAGCCAGGAGTAAAGAGTAATGATTAAGAAAAGCAGACATAATCAGACACCAACAACTGGGCAAGATTTTAACCGAAAAATCTTTCTCGGGGTTAAACTCACCAACTCTTTGACAACTCAGCCAAGATACCGTAAAATGTGGGATTGTCTGACTACATCCAAGGAAAGGTCCTGTTATGAAAGAATATTCGACTGAGTTTATCCGCAACATCGCTCTGGCTTCTCATAGCAACTCAGGCAAGACCATGCTGGCTGAAGCCTTGCTGCATTTTACAGGCGGTTCCACCCGCCTGGGCAAGATCGAAGACGGCAGCACCGTCTCCGACTTTGAAGATGAAGAGCACCGTCGGGGCATATCGCTCTCGACCAGTATTATCCCAGTTGAGTACCGCGACCATAAAATAAACCTGCTCGACACCCCCGGATACTCAGATTTCATCGGTGAGGTGATTTCCGCCCTGCGCGTGTCGGACGGGGTGGTTCTGCTGGTTGACTCGGTCGCTGGGGCTGAAGTCGGCACTGAGATCGTCTGGAATTATGCCGCGCAGATGAACCTGACGCGTTTTGTAGTGATCAATAAGATGAACCGGGACAATGCCAACTTCCGCAAGGCGCTGGCCTCGATGCAGGAATTTTCCGACGTGCGCCTGATCCCGGTGCAGCTGCCCTGGGGCGAAAAAGCCGAATTTAAGGGTGTGCTCGACTTGCTCACGATGAAGGCTTATCCAGGCAGTGGTAAGACAGCCCAGGACATTCCGGCTGAATTTGCCGAGGAGGTCGAGGTAGCCCGCATGGAGCTGATCGAGGCGGCAGCTGAGGGTGAGGATGCCCTGCTGGAGAAGTATTTGGAAGGCGAATCGCTCGACGCTGAAGAAATCTCCCGTGGTTTGCGCCAGGTCATTCTCTCGGGTGCTTACGTACCGGTTTACGTAGCCGCTGGCTCAGCCGAGATCGGCCTGCGCACCCTGTTGGATGGCATCATCGACCTGATGCCCTCCCCCGTCAATGTACCTCCTGTCAATGCCCAGGGCAAGGATGGCGAGGAACAACTGACCGCCTTGGACAGCGCACCATTGGCGGCTTACGTATGGAAGACGACTGCCGATCCATTCGTGGGCAGGATCACTTACTTCCGCCTTTACTCCGGCTCGCTGGCATCCGATTCGCGGGTCTGGAACCACAATAAGGGCGCTGAGGAGCGTCTGGGCACCTTACACTTGCTGCGCGGCAAGGAGCAGATCGCTGTCAAGGTAGTGCATGCCGGCGATATTGCCACCGTTTCCAAGCTTAATGTCACATCTACGGGCGATACGTTGGGCGACAAGGCTCATCCGCTGACCCTGGCTGTGGCGGAATATCCTCATGCCCTGTATCGGGTGGCGGTCATCCCTAAAACCCAGGCCGACTCAGCCAAGATCAGCCCAACCCTCAACCGGCTGGTCGAAGAGGATATGACTCTATCCTGGTACCCCGATCCGGTCACCAATCAAACTATCCTGCAGGGGATGGGCGATCAGCACCTGGATGTAGCCATACGTAAAGCTGAAGCCAAGTTCCAAACCGGGTTGTTAACGATGGAACCGCGTGTCCCCTATCGCGAATCGATCACCAGGAAAGGCCAGGCAACCTACCGGCACAAGAAGCAGACGGGCGGCGCTGGTCAGTTCGGCGAGGTAGCCATGCGCATCGAGCCGTTGCCCGATGAGGATTACCAGTTCTCGAACGAAGTCTTTGGCGGCGCGGTCTCTAACAGCTACATGCCCGCTATTGAGAAAGGCATCAAGAGCGTGATGAAGGAAGGCGCAGTCGCTGGCTACCCCATCAATAACGTCAAAGTCTCGGTATACGACGGCAAGGAGCACCCGGTCGACTCCAAGCCGGTGGCGTTTGAAATCGCTGGCCGAGAGGCCTTCAAGCTAGCAGTCAAAGACGCCGCCCCAGTGCTGCTGGAGCCGATTTACAACGTGCGCATCACGGTCCCAGAAGCCAATATGGGTGATATCCTGGGCGATCTGAATACCCGCCGCGCTCGCGTGCAGGGTATGGACACCGAGAAAGGTCGCTCGGTTGTAACTGCCCAGGTACCGCTGGCAGAAATCCTGCGCTATACCACCGACCTGCGCTCCATTACCGGCGGCCGCGGCGTTTTCAACATGGAGTTCTCCCATTACGAAGTCGTCCCAGCGCACATCTCGCAGGACATTATTAACGCCCGCCAGAAAGAGCTGGCTGCTCAGAAAGAAGAATAGCTGATCGGATTTCGCCGCCTGGTTGAAGGCAACCTGCCTCTGGTACACCGCTGGTATCATGCGCCGCATGTGTTGCGCTGGTTTAGTTACCGCCCTTATACGTATGCAGAGATTGCCGCCAAATACCTGCCACGCATCCGTTACGAGGTACCAACCGATCCATACCTGATCCTGTACGCCGACCAGCCGATCGGCTTCATCCAGACCTACCGGATCAGTGACCACCCAGCTTACAATCAATACGTCCAGGCCGACGAGCATACCGCCGGCCTGGATTTATTCATTGGGGAAGAAGAATATCTACACCGCGGGCTGGGCAGCTCAATCCTGAGAGAGTTCCTGCAACAAGTAGTATTTGCCCAGGATTGGGCTGACAGTTGCGTGGTTGGACCGGAGCCGGACAACCAGATCGCCATCCGGGCTTACCAGAAAGCCGGTTTTCGCTACTGGAAGACCGTGCAGATAACGGAGGAGCCGCAACCTGAAATACTGCTACGCATCCATCGCAGAGACATAACGATGGATGCGCAAAGCAGTGTAGGGGATTAAAGTACGGAGATTAGGAGAACGAGTCCGGTTTGTCGCTCTTGGGTGTCGGCTCGTCGGGATTGTCGAGCGAGAAACTGTCGAGCGATTGAGAAAGTGTGTCGGATTCCTGGATAGGCTCGACCGGCTCCTGCAAGGGGGTAGATTGCAGCGGAGGCTCAACAGGCATTACAGTAGGCGGAGGCGGCATCTGAGGGGCAGGGGTCGGAACAACCGGCGTCGAGACAACAGTTGCGGCGGTAGGGCCCTTTGACTTGAAAATTGATCCGCCAATCAAGCCGCCGACTACGCCAAATAAGGCATAGATCAGTACGTTGATAATACCCGCAAAGACGGTCAGAGGTCCAGCCAACTCACTCAGCTGGATACCACCGGTCACCTCGGGGCCTAAATATTGGGACATCGCATCCAGGGCGGCCTGGGTTCCTGTAAATCCCAGTAACGAGATAACAGCCCCGACCAATCCAGCAATCAATCCGGCCAATGCGCCTACAGCGGCACCCTGCCCGACCGTCACAGAACCTTCGAAACGCTTATAAAGCCAGGCAGCGAAGATACCTCCCAGCCACACCCACATGCACAATATGCAGTTCAACCAGTTAATGAACGGAAAGTTGGATAAAACAGCGATAACCAGGCCACCGATCAGGCTGGCGAGCAGGAGATTTTTAGCATTCATCAGAGCAGTTCCTTTCTCTCAATCATCAGCGAGTTGATCAATTCTATAGCCATTCTTTTAATAGGGAGCCGTGAATTAGACTCCGATCATTGCTCAGCGGGAGGTTCCGCATTCTCGTTAGGATCATCTGCCCACCGCTCCAGCGGGCGTGGCTGAGGCGGCGGGGTAAACGTCCGGCCTGGAGGCGGGTAGACTGGTGGCGTCTCTTCCTCAGGTTTGCGGTCGGGAATTAACGGCTCGGCGGGCTCCGCAAGCTCCGGGGAGATGATCGACCTGTAGGCAGCAGGGTCAAAGACAGGCTGAGGTGCTACCGTAGCGGCAGCCGGCAGAGGCTGGTTGATCAGATCCAGCGCTTGCTGCTCTTTATTGCGCAAAATGGCGCCTCCGATCAAACCACCAATAGAACCAATGAATATAAACACCAACACCTCCAGCAAGGCGATGGTCGTGACCGTCTCTCTAACCAGCCTTTCCAGATCCATTTGTACCTGGAACTCAGGCGGCAATAAAGCGGTCAGTTGAGGCAATATACTTGCACTGGCAGCCCCCAGATATAGAAAAAATGCGCTGATCACCCCACCAATCAAACCGGCAAGAGCACCAATCCAGGCGCCGTCACCCACCGTCACCGAGCCTTGAAGCTTTTTATACATCCAGGCGCCCAGCAAGCCACCTCCCCATACCCATAAACACAATAGACAATTGCCTAATGATAGAATGGGGATATTCGATAAGAGCGCCATCGCCGCGCCGCCAGCCAGGCTGGCGATGAAAAAATTTTTCCAATTCATGATAAAAAGTCCCTCCTGGCAATATTGCTATGCCGGCAAATCACTGCTACCGGCATAATATAGAAAAATATATCTATCGATCCTATAACCCACAACTCGATTAATTATACATTAAACCTGTCCAATCGTGGCTGATATTTTTGCACGAAAAAAAGTAGGACATTTTGACAAATTGTCCTACTTTTAGCTGCCCTATATTCCTGTCTATCTTATGGAATCACAGCCATGTCAATCCTGAGACCTTTCAAGATATTGTTCATTCCTTGAATTCTATTTCTACCGTCATGCCCCACTTAAGGCGTGGGTCAGCCTCATCCAGCAGGATGCGCACCAAGTAGGTAATATCGCCTGATTTCTCGAGAAAGCTGTCACCGATTGACTCGACTACCCCATCCAGGGTCAGATCGGGCAACGCGTCGGGTGTCACAGTCAGCTTCTGTCCAGCAGAAATCTTGACCACCTCATTCTCAGTTAGATCACTGGTTTCTACGTACCATTGCGAAAGGTCAGCGATTTGTCCAACAAGCTGATTGGGGGCTACCAGCTCACCAGGGGTAATGACTAAATCGACCAGGGTGCCATCGAAAGGCGCTACCAGCTCGAGCTTACTTAAGGCTGCTTGCGCTGCCGTCACTCCTGCCTCAGCAGTCGTAACGGCTTCCACCGCCAAGGCCAGCTCATCCGGATCAGGTCCTTCCTGGCGGTCGTCGGCCTGGCGCTGTGCATCTTCCAACCGGGCTTCCGCCAATGGAACCGCCGCGCGAGCCTGCTCCAGGCGGTTCAGCAGAACATCTCGATCACGCACTGCCTGGTCGTACTCGCGCTGTGCATCTTCCAGGTTTTGCTCGGCATTCTGGCGCGTATTGTTATCCTCATCCAGGTCCTTTACTTTATTAAATTCATCCTGGGCATCTGTCAAATCTTCTTCTGCGGTGTTAACCGCCTCCACGGCATCGTCGATCTCCTGCTGATAATCGTCGGTGTCCAGGTCTGCCAGGGTTTGCTGGGCTTGAAGAAGGTTATTCTCCGCTTCGGTAACCGCGTAATTGGCTTGTTCAGTAGCCAGACGCGCCTGTTCATTGAGCGTATCTAACTGCTGTTGGGCATGCAGTAATTCTAACTCTGCAGCCGCTAGATTGGCCTGGAGGGACTCTGTATCTCCCAGGCGGACGAGCACGTCACCCTTGGCAACCAGGTCGCCTTCCTCGACCAATACCTCGCTGACTTCGCCGGAGACGGCAAAAGCAAGGCGGGCGGTGTCGCGCGGGACAATATTGCCTTCAGCCACCACGCCCGTCTCCTCTGCAATTACCGGTTCGGGAGTGGGTGTCGGCTCGTCACTGGTGCCACCCGGCAGCAAACTGCACGCCGACAGAATCAGACTGCCCGCTAGCAGGAGTGACAGAGTAATTAAGATTATTTTGTTCGATGTTTTTTCCATAATTGTTTGCCTTTTTATTATTCATATGCCAGCACTTCACGAATCGTCAGGCGAGCAGAGTTACGGGCAGGCAAGACGCTCGCCAGCACAGATAAGATCAGTACTGTCACCAGCCAGATAAATATGCCGTTAGGGGTGAAGGTAAAAGCCACAGTAGCGCCAAACAGCGAAAAGTTTATTGCATTGGACAGCAAGATACTAATCGGAAAAGCCAGCAGCGTTCCCAGGAACCAGCTAATGATCCCGATCAGTACACCCTCCACCATCACCAGGTTGCGCAAGGTGCGGTTGTTGGCGCCGATCGAGCGCATAATGCCAATCTCGCGCGTCCGCTCCAGCACGTTCATACTTAGTGTCCCGGTCAGGCCGATACTGCCAACAACCGCGATTAGCGACGCCATGATTAACAAGAAACCGGTTAGAATGTTCAACCCATCGGTGGTTGTCTCAGTGAGCGACTGACCGGCGCTGGTCTCGACAACTGAATAACCTTGATTCTCCAGGTGGGTTTCAATCCGCTGCCCCAACGCCTTTTGCTCTTCCAGGGTCAGGTTCGGGCGGTTAGCCGTCACCCGATAAGCGTTGGCTTTGTTCTCCTGTCCGAGCAGTTCAGCCAGGTATTCATAACTGGTATAGGCCAGGTAGCCGCTGCTGCGACCGGCCATCTGGAAGAACCCCACCACCTGGAAATCGACCTCGTCGCCCAGGATGTTGATCGTCAGGGTATCGCCTACCTGCAGATCCGGGAAGATCTCGCGAAAGCGTTCGTTAAGGGTGATTGCATTCTCATCTCCGGGTTCAATCCAGCGACCCTCCTGAACCAGGGGATCAACCAGCCTAGTTTCTGCCGGAGGTGCCAGCAGAGTTACCGCCTCACCATTCGAGCCGTCGGGCATGACCAACTCGCCAAGGGAAAATGCCCAAGCTTCAACATCCCCAACACCTGGCACTTCCAGGAGGGTTTGACGGATTTCAGAGATGCGCTCGTAGCTGGCAAGGCTCATGTTCACATCCGCCAGGAAGTACTTCCCGATGCGGGCAATATACTTGTTTAAAGAACCCTGGACGTTAAAGGTGGCAATGAAAATCGCCCCAGCCAGTGTAAGTGTGATCAAGGTTAGCGCCAGGCGCCCTTTGCGGCGGAAGGTGTTGCGTAGGGAGATCAGCATGGGACGCGACACACCGCGCAAGGTCTGCAGGTGAGTATCCACCCAGCCCTTTTTACCAGAAGGTTTTTGGGCAGAGATACCGCTGAGTGCTTCGACCACAGAGACCCGTGTGCCGTGCAAAATAGGGTAGATGCCAGCTAACTGCGGCGCCAACAGAGCAATGAAAAACATCAGCAGTACGGCTAGCGGCACGAGCCGGTAGCCCTGCAGTACTACATTTATCTGCCCGCCAAGGACTTCCAGCAGTAGATAAGCTACCCGGCTGGCCAGGGGCACTGCTACTAAAAATGCGATCATCGAGAATACCAGGATCAGCAGCAGATAGATGCCGACGATCTGGCCGCGGCGCGCCCCGATAGTCTTCATGATACCAATCTGGTTCACCTGCTGCCCGAGCAGCGCTGAGAGTGTGTTGGTGATCAGGAAAGCGCTCAAGAACATAACTAGTAAACCGAGCAAGAACAGCACGCTGGCAATCGCCTCGACGTATGTGCTGTTGGGGTGGTCTTCGGAGCCGCGCACGAAGGAAGTGAAGACTGGCAGGCCGGCGTTTTCGACCTCATCAGCGACGCGCTCCGCCACTTGTTTAATATACTCAAGGTCGTTCTGATTCTGGTCAACGGTAACCAACAGGCGGTTCATCAGCTCCGGCTGCTCCAGCCAGGGCAAGGTATCCAGCGTGACATAACCTTGAACCGGGGCCAGGAAATACCCGCCACCCTCTTGCGAAGCGCCGATTGTTTGATCGTGCACCAGTCCCACCAGCGGCATCTCCCGCCGGGTCCCGGATGGCAACTCAAACAGCAGCGTACTCCCAACCGGCGCTTCCAGATCGGCGAATTTATACCCGTCGACAACCACCTGGCGCTCATCCGGAGGCCATTGGCCTTGCTCTGGGTGGACCTGGTTAATTTCCATATTTTCCAAATCCCGGATGGCATTTACCTCTACCGGAATCCACTCGCCAGATCCATTCTGTACCTGTAAGACCACCTGTCGGATGCCATCCGCCTGTGCAACGCCTTCTACTTTGCGAATGCGATCAAGCAAGTCGTCATCGAAGCCAATGGTGGAGATGGTGATATTTGCGGGGTTGACGGACGCATAGCTGGCACGCATGTCTTCGGTCAGGATAACGTACATCGACGTGATCATCCCAACGGCAAACAGTCCAATAGTAATTGAGGCGATGACCAGCAGCGAGCGCAGCTTGTTGCCCCACAGATCGGAGAAGACTTTTCGCCAACGCGGTCGCATTTACCGCCTCCACCAGAACGACTTGCGCGGCTGGGCGGGACGATGCACGTGCCCAAAGCGTTCCCCGGCGGCCTGACGTAAGGCGCTTTCGGCGGCGTGCGACTCGCCCAGAAAGTGGTAGAAGGCTTCGTGGCTGACCCACAGCGCCTCTACCGATTCCTCTGCGGCAGAACGGAAAGACAGGGTAGAGCGCTCATCCTGCTCCAGTTCGAGCTCGCTGAAATAAGCTCCCGGACCCAGGCGTTCTACCAGCTCGGATTCGCCGCTGCGATAGTGACGCACAGCTTCGACATGTCCCTGAGCAACTACAAACAATCCTACCTTGCCGTTATCGTGCTTCGCCAGGGTAGCGCCCGGCTGGAAGCTACGCGCTACCGCCAGATGAGACAGTCGTAACATCTGGGGATGGCTGAGCATGGGCAGTGCATGGGCGATATTTTCATCGATCAGCATGCCGTCCGAGATCAGGACCCGTCGGGCGGTGCGCTTCGCCAGGCTGCTGTCATGGGTAACGATGATGATCGTCTTGCCCTGAACAACCAGCTCATCAAACAAATCCAGGATGCGGGCAGCCGAGCGCGAATCCAGGTTTCCGGTCGGCTCGTCGGCGACGATCAACGGCGGGTCATTCGCCAGGGCACGGGCGATGGCAGCCAACTGCTGCTGCCCTCCGGAGAGAGCAGCCGGCAATTTCTCCGCCTCTACCCCCAAACCGACCAGGTCAAGCAGCGCCCGAGCGCGGCTCTCGCGCTCCGCCGGTGGATACTGGTTGCAGAAATCCATCGGCAGGATTGTATTTTCCAGGATGGAAAGCATCGGCAAGAGCTGGAAGAACTGAAACACGATCCCCAAGTTGCGGCCGCGCCATTCGGCAAGCTGGCTTTCGTTCATGTGGTGGACGTCATGCTCCGCCACCCGTACCTCACCGATGGTGGGATGGTCAATCCCGGTGATCATGTTAATCAAGGTCGATTTACCACTGCCCGACTTACCAATGATGCTGACATACTCTCCCTGCCCAAAACACAGGTTAATATCCTTCAGCGCCGTAAAGTCACCAGCCTGAGTTTTAAATATCTTGGACACATTCTGTATCTGGATCAGAGCGCAGCTCAGATCAAGAGGCATTCCTATACTCATAAAAAACCTTAATCCAGTAAAATCACTAACGCAGGCGCGGTGAATTACTCCACCTGGAACTGCGGTTCATCAACAATCAGCCCATCCGCCAACCACACCAGGCGGGAGAACCGCCGGGCAAAACTGGCATCGTGAGTCACCATCACAATCGTACGTCCCTGGTGCACCAGTTTTTCAAAAATCTCAAAGATTGTCTCGGCCGTGACCGAGTCCAACCGGCCGGTTGGCTCGTCGGCGACAATAATCGGCGGGTCGTTCGCCAAGGCGCGCGCAATAGCGACGCGCTGCTGCTGCCCACCAGAAATGGCTGCCGGTAGCTTTCTGGCATGTTCCTCCAGCTCTACCTGGCGCAGCAGCTCCATAGCCCATTTTGATGTTCGTTTTCCGCGAAATTGCCCAGAAAAATCCAGTGGCAGCAAGACATTATCCAGCAGGGAAAGCGTCGGCATGAGCTGGAAAGACTGGTAAATAACACCCAGGTTGCGGCTGCGCCATTGCGCAGCCTGATTCTCGTTTAAGCGATGCACGGCCACATCCCCCACCCACACCTCACCCGATGTGAGGTGATCGACGCCACTGATCATATTTACCAAGGTGGATTTACCAGCCCCAGACTTACCCAGGACACCGACGAACTCCCCCGATCCAATCTCCAGATCGATGCCTTTGAGCGCCGGAAACTCACCGGCAGCCGTTTGATATGACTTTAACACCTGTCGCAGGCGAATCAGCGGCCGTTCCACGGCAGGTCGTTCGAAGCCGCGTGGTTGCATCGGAGTGGAAGCAGGTGAGAGTTGAATCGACATGATCAAACCAGCCAGGCGGATCATCACCCGACACCTGGCTATAAATAAATTATACTGCTGATTGGAAAGCTACTCTGCTTATGGTGGTATTAAATCGTGAAATCTAACACAAATTATATAGAGCCCACTGATAGCTTGCAGGTGATTGGCGCAAATAGTACAATTATCCATATCGATGTCATATCCCCGCCTCTTATAAAAGGATATTTGCTATGAAAAATAAAACTGTCCTTGCATTCACCCTTTATCTCGCCAGCATGTTTCTCAGTGGATTTGTTCCTCAAGCGGAAGAAGAAGGTTCACCACTGATTCTGTGGGGAGTGTGTATATTACTGCCAGTGATCATTTTCCTGGCGCTGATCTATGCCATCAACAGCAATCGCAAAAAATTAGCCGAGCAACCCAGCGAAGCACAGTTAACCGAAGCAGCCCAGCCCCCAGCAGCGGAAGCACCCGTAGAGCCCGAAATAAAAACCCGGGTTAAAGAAGAGTCTGTGGAGACTATCGTTGAGTCGGCACCGGTGGAGGAAATAGCCCGTGACGATCTCGAAGTTATAGAAGGCATCGGACCTAAAATCTCCGGGGTCCTTCAGGCTGCCGGTATCCGCAGCTTTGCTCAGCTTGCCAGCACAGATGTCAGCCAGCTCCAAGAAATCCTGACACAAGCCGGGCTCTCCCGGTTGTCAGACCCGTCTACCTGGGGTGCTCAAGCTCAACTGGCGGCCGATGGCAAACTTGACGAGCTGAAAGCTCTGCAAGACCAGTTGAAGGCGCGCTACCTGATGGTAGTGCGTAGCGACCAAGAGGAACATGCCCCTGGTGGGCTGACTTTTGCTGGAGGGAAGGTAGAGAGCGCCGGCACAACGCAGAATATCCTGGAAATGACTGCTCGCCGGGAGATACGCGAGGAGGTCGGCGTAGAAGTTTCCCCGCAGATGGTTTATCTGTGGAGCAGTTCTTTCATCTCCAGCGACGGTTCGCCGGTGGTCGATGTGGTTTTATTGTGCCGCTACCTTAGCGGCATCCCGGCGGCATTACAACCGCATGAGGTATCCGCCGTTATGTGGATGAGCGCCGACGAAATCTATCAAGCCCCTGATCTGGCACCGTGGACGCGCCACAGCATCGAGCTGGCTGAAACCCAGCACTATGCGCTAACAGGATAATGGTTCGGTGGGTTAAATACCCGAGAAAATGGCTATGCGCAAATTTTTAGGGAGCACAATCACAATTATGGTCCTCTTTACACTGCTGATAGGCTGCGAATCTATGCCCGAGCCTGTTACCGTCGGGATTGAGCAATCCGGACAGTCCGTGAGCCTGCAAGTTGGGCAAACTATGATCGTCCGGCTGGAATCGAATCCAACCACTGGTTACACTTGGGAGGTCAAACAAGTAGACCCGGCGGTGTTGGCGCAACAGGGTGAAGCTGAGTATGAAACCCTGGAAACACAAACTACCCCGATGGTTGGGCAAGGCGGCTGGCAGGTTTTCCGCTTTGAAGCAATTAGCACTGGCCAGACCACCCTGGAGATGGTGTATCGCCGCCCGTGGGAGGATGCTCCTCCAGAAAGTAGCTTCACCCTGCAGGTAATGGTCAATTGATCCTTTCTTGCGAAGCGGTGATCTTCGACCTGGACGGGGTGTTAATTGACTCGACTGCCGTTGTCGAGCGCGTCTGGGAGGACTGGGCTACCCAGATCGGCATGGAACCGGCTGCTTTGATGGCAGTAGCCCATGGGCGGCGCTCGGTGGACACAATCCGCCTGGTCGCGCCGCATCTGGATGCTGAAGCAGAGGCGCACCGGTTGGAAGGGCTAGAAACATCTCTAAGTGAAGGACTGGGTCTAATTCCAGGTGCGCCACAACTGATTAACAGCCTGCCGGATCGGCAATGGGCTGTTGTTACCTCTGGGATGGCTACAACAGCAACTGCTCGACTGGCGTTCGCCGGGTTACCCATCCCCCAGGTACTTGTCACCGGCAATGACGTGCAGCATGGCAAGCCCGACCCGCAGGGCTACCGGCTGGCAGCCGAGCGCCTAGGTACACTGCCTGCGAATTGCATAGTCATCGAGGATGCCCCTGCCGGAATTTCTGCCGCCAAAGCCGCCGGAATGAAAGTCATTGCTGTGATGACTACCCATGCGGCCAGTGAGCTCACTGAGGCAGATGTGCGGGTATCCCGGCTGAGCGAACTCACCATCCTGCCTGCGGAACAAGTTTTGAGAGGCTCTTCACCATCGATCCAGATTGAATTGGCAAGTAATACCTGACGGCAAGCTTATTTTTCTGCAGTCGCCCACATATTGAGCCGGAGCTCGAAATATCCAAACTGAAGCTTGTGCATCGAGAAGCCGCCTTGCCCAAAATACCATCCCAATAGTGGCAGGGTATAGGCGTATACGTGTTCATCAATTTCTTCTTTACTGACCAGGTTCAGCCGGGCCATTAGATGCAGCAATCGGTCCGACCAGGCGGCAGGTGTTGTAATAATTACCTGACCGCCGGGCATTAATGCACGGAAAATCTCTCGGAACAAGCCGGTCAAACTGGTGGGGTTAAGGTGCTCGACTACGGCCAGCAAGGTAACAATCGAAAAATAGTTATCTTCAAAAGGCAAAACCGGGTTTTCGTTCAGGTTGATGGTATACCACTGGATAGGAGAACCTGTCGGTCGAGGCGCCAGCTGGTCGATAGCAAACTTTTCCTGAAACGAGGTGTGGGAGAGAAAATATGGGTAGGATCCACAACCGACGTCCAGGATGCGACCAGAGCGAAGGTGATCCTGGATGAGGGCATTGGCCTGCCGGGCTCGTTTCCTAGCCAGGTAGGGCTCCAACCAGCCGCCTCCGCGGGTCATTTTTTCGTGTTTGTTGTCTGCTTGTTGGCTAAAATCTTCCACCGTGGCGATATTATACCGCTGTGAGTCATGGTAAATATCCCGACCAGGCTAAGGTTGCCTGGTCGGGACAGAAATATACTCTGTGTGATTTTATCCCCATCGCCGGTCAAAACATTACCAACCGGTAAGCGATGTTCTCAGCGATAGGGCTACTAAGTCGTTACTGTGCTGCTACAAATTGCAGTTGGGTTTCCCCTTCTGCACCCCGGATCGTTAGTGCGTCCTGCTTGAGCTCATAAGTCGCCGCTTGCTCCAGCGCAAGAGTAAAGGCAGCTTCCTGCTCCATAATACCTTGCGGCTCGCTGCACATCTTGCGAGTGGTAGCAGGTAGATCAATTTTAATCGTGTTGCCATCTACACTGTAGGAGGTCATATAGTTGTTACAACCGGCGCTGCCAGAAAGCTTGCCATCTTCTGTAAACACTGCGGTGATTTCAGTGCCAGCAAGAACGCTAACCACTCCACCTTTGCCATTGTTATAGGACAATAACACCCAATTAGTGCCTGCCAATGGCTGCGATTGAAGCTCCTGGAATACCAGGATGGTCGCTCCCTGATCATTGCGCATCTCCAAACGTCCACCAATGATCGTGAAGCTGGCAGCAATTTGTAAATTTCCCAGGTAGCTGTTTTCTTGATCCATCAGCCCTGCGGGCTCAGGGCAATACATTTGAGTGGACCCAAGCTGACCAATTGTCAGCTGATCACCGTTAATTTGTGCCGAGCCGAAATAGTTGTTACAGCTGGCATTACCACTCACCCGGCCATCGTTGAATTCGGCTGACGCCGTGCTATCGGGCAGCACGTCCACCAACCCACCTTCC
>JAGDMX010000102.1 GCA_017860725.1 Chloroflexota bacterium
GCAAAGGATTCGGCTCAAGTGCTCGATACTGGGATTTAGGCCTTCGAACTCAGGTAAATCGTTAAGGATGTGATCGCGATAGCGGGCCACCAGGGCATTCAATGATTGCTCAATATCGACAATATCCACCAGGTACCCATGCGAATCCAGGGTATCCCCTTCCAACTGGACTTCAGCCTGATAATGGTGCGAATGCAACTCGTTCTCTGCACCCCAATCCCCGCCGATCAGGTAATGCTGCGCGATGAAATCGTGTTTAACCGACACGGAATACATAACCCCTCCAAGTCAAGTAAATTTGGAATTAATCGATCAAGCCTGATTATAACTGCCGATTGGGTCTGGATCACTTTTCTCCCAAACCAGCAGATGATACTGAACCCAGCCGCGCGCCTGACAAACCTGCAGAGCCGTACCCCCGGTCAGGTTATCCCAATACGCCGAGTGCAGCGGTAAATTTGTGAGCAACTTCATTAGGACCATTCGCCCAGGCAAGAAGGGCCTCAGGTACGAGGATAGATCATAATCCTGCACCAGTCGCAGGCCAAATTGCCTTGCCAGGGAGTCTACCTGGCTCGGTATGTACAGATTTCCCAGCCGCCAGCCTCGCCGGAAGCGCTCCACCCAAGTTGCCGCTTCCACTGAGACGCCGATCCTCATCTCCTCGGACAAAAAATCATCACAGAGCACCAACCTGCCGCCTTCTGCCAGCCTGGAAGCTGCCTGTTGAAAGAACCGATATCCATCGGAAGCATGCGCAAACGACTCAATTGCCCAGGCGGCCTGGAACTGCCCAAGATCGGGTAAGTCCAGAAAATCTGCCTGAACGAAGCTGCAGGTTTGCGCCAAACCCAGGCGGGCAGCCCGCTCCTGCGCCAATTGAACCTGAACGCTGCTGTTGGTCACGCCGGTGACCTGGGCGCCGATCCTTTCTGCCATCCAGGTTGCCGTGCCGCCCACCCCGCAACCCAGATCGAGCAAGCGTGCCTCCGGCGCACTCTTTAGAACCGGTTGGATCGCCTGTGCAACCAACGCGTTGGCATATAAAAATGCCTGGTTAACATCGATGACACCAGGCGCCCAGAGCTGGCGATGAATAGCAGCGGCCTGCCCGCTGCCACCGTAGCGTAAAAAACGCCCCGTGTTGCGATTGTAATAATCGCTCACGGGGTTGTGACCAGCGATTGCCAGGCGATCAGCGGTCATATTCCAGCACCACCTGGATCGTCTCCTCAGGCTGCTGGTCTAACAGCCGGTAGGCATCGGTTGCCTGGTTTAGGGGAATATGATGCGTGATTAAGCGGCTCGGGCGCAGGCGGCGGATCATCTCCCAGGCCACCTGGAAACGGCGGGGCTTATTCCAGCGCCCACTCAGCTCGGGCGCTAATGTGCTCACCTGGCTGCTGATGAGCTGGATGCGGTTGCGGTGAAAATGCCCACCCAGATCCAACGGGGCGCGCTTTTGCCCGTACCAGGATCCGACCACCACCCGGCCAGTAAAACCAGCGGCGGTTATGGCATCCTCCAACACAGCAGGTGAGCCGCTAAGCTCAAAAACCAGGTCCGCGCCAGTCGGCAGCAGGGCATACAGCCGGTCAATACGGTCTTCAGCAGACTCCAGGCTGGCGTGCGCACCCAGCTCCAGCGAGGCTGCACGTCGCCGGGCATAGCGGTCCAGGGTGACCAGCTTGCGCAGTGGAAACCAGCCCAACAGTGCAGTGGTCAGCAGTCCCACAACACCCTGTCCAAAGACCACCACATCCTCTCCCAGCAGCGGCCTGCCGTCCATAACAAAATTCACCGCAGTTTCCATATTGGGGAGAAAAATAGCCTCCTCTTGAGAGATGTCGTCGGGCACTTCCAACAAATTTTGGGGGGCGGCCCAAAAGTGGCTGGCATGCGGATGGAAAGAGAATACCAGCTTGCCAGCCCAGGATGGGTCGGCTTGCGGACCGATGTCGATTACCCTGCCAACCGCTGCATATCCATACCTCAACGGGTAGCGGAATTCACCTGCAAGGGCAGGGATGTTTTCATCCAGCGCCATATCTCCAGGAAACTGCCCCCGGTAGATTAATAATTCTGTGCCCGCGCTGATGCCCGACACATAGGTTTGCACCAAAACGCTGCCGGGGTCGGTCATCTCCAGCAGCTCATCCTGTAGGGTAACCTGCCCAGGGCCGACAAAAACTAATGCCAGGCGTTTATTCCCCATAGTCAATGTCTCCCCATACGATCAAATCCTCTCCACAAGCATCATACCCGGTCTGCAGCAGCCGCGGGAAGCCAGCCTGTACCATCGAGTATACAGGCGCAAACAACTGTCGATTGATCATCGGCAACCCACCAACAAATCTTGGGGCGATGGTGACGACAGCCCGATCTGCCAGTCGCTCCACCAGAAAACTGGTCAGCGTTGCAGCACCGCCCTCCACCATTAAGGTTTTCACTTGCATCTCTGCCAACTTTTGCAATAAACTCACCAAACTCACACAACCCCGCGCATCCGGTTCACAAAGCAATAAACGCGCCCCGACAGCCATCAGCTCGTGGCGTCGCTGCAAATCGGACAGATGCGTGGTCGCGATCCAAGGTTTCAGCGGATGCCTGCTCAGCAAGCTGGTATCCAGCGGCATACGCAGCCGGCTATCCAGAACTATCGGTTGGGGATTTTTGCCCGCTACATGACGGACAGTCAACTGCGGATCATCTGCCAGGACAGTACCGATTCCCACCAGGATTGCATCATGGGAGGCACGTAGCCGGTGTGTCAGGATTTGAGATTCTGAACCGCTTAGCGCCAGAGGTACCCCGTGTTGTTGGGTGAGGCTGCCGTCCAAACTCTGAGCGTAGCACAGGCTGACTAAGGGACGACTTCGTTTACGCAGATCAATGTCTTGCGTCTGTAGCCAAGATTCAATGCGATCCATTCTTGCGCTCGGGAACCGGTTCGGGCAGGCTGTTCAAATCTAACAAATGATGCATCCGCTGCGCCTTGGTAAACAGGTAATGATAGTTATCGGCATTCACAGTTGGCTCAACCGGAACCCGCTGAGTCACATCCACACCCAGCTCGCGCAAATGGCTGATCTTACCCGGATTATTGGTCAGCAGGCGTATGGACTGTATCCCCAAGTCTTCCAGGATTAACGATGCAATCGTGTAATCACGCTCATCTGCCTGGTGACCGAGCATTAAGTTAGCCTCAACTGTATCATATCCCAGGTCTTGCAGGTTATACGCCCGCAACTTGTCCAGCAAACCAATCCCGCGCCCTTCCTGGCGCAGGTAGACAATTACGCCGCAGCCAGACTCGGCAATCAGCTGCATGGCATATTGTAGCTGCTCGCCGCAGTCGCAGCGCCGCGAGCCCAGCACATCACCCGTGAAGCATTCCGAATGAACACGCACCAATATCTCGCTCTGGCCCTGCACATCACCCATGATCAAAGCCAGGTGTTCTTTGTTATCACGATCACTGGTGTATAGATATAAATTAAATTCACCCACCCCGGTTGGGATGCGCGTCGAGACTTTTCGCACAACTTGGCTATCGTTCATCGCCTCACTTTAAACTTTCCGGCGACCATCCAGGAACAACAGGACGATCAGTACCACCTCAATAGCTTTTGTGATCCAGCCTAACGCCATGCCTTTGTCGCCAATCGCTACCCAGGCCAGGATGGTGACCAGGGTATAGCCAATGAAACTCCAGCGCATCAGGCCATGATATTTTTGGAACAAACCTACTGGCAAGAAATATACGGCCAGAAAAGCCAGGTAGCCCAGGGCATTTAGGATAAACACCAGGTCCGGAAACAGAAGCGTGAAATGGATGGCGGCAGTCGCCAACGCCAGCAGGATGATGCCAATCTGGATGGGGGTCAGTTTCGTGTTCAAGTTTATACCTCCTTAAATCTATCGAGAAAATCAATCAGTCGTCTGGGCCGCTACACCCACACGATTTACCTGGCGTGCCAGAAGGGCTCCAATTCCTACCCCGACCAGACCCAAGCCGACATCTCTGGCCCGGATCAGCAGGCTCACGCTGATACCCAGCGCCGGGTCCAGCCCGATAGCTTGCATCGCCAGCACCTGACCAGCCTCCAGAGCGCCCAGACCGCCGGGCAGTGGGGTTAAAAATGCCAGCCGGGCGGCTGTGAGTGCCAGGATGGTCTGCACCAGGGTCAGCTCCTGACCCAACACCCATACCATCAGCCAGTATTCGGCGATGGACAGCAGCCAGATCAGCCCGGAAGCCAGGCCAAGCCATACAGCGGTTACCGGCTTACGCTGTAACAGCCCGGAGGCCTGTCTTTCCGCCAGGGTCAAGGAGCCTATCAATGCAGCGATCTTCAGCCGGTTGCGCAACCCGACAGGCAGGCGGGAAATACACCAGGTCAGCGGGTAGCGCCCGATCCACAGTGCGAGCAGATAAGCCGACGGCATAAGAAAAAGCAACACCAGCCAACCAACCGCCTGCGGGCCAATCGTGGACAGATCCGGCAACAGTCCCGCCCGCAGGATTACCACAACGCCCACCATGAGAAATGTAAAATTGGATAGCACTTCGAACAACTTATCCAGGGCAACAGTCGTGACAGCCGCCCCACCATCGACTTGATGGCGGCGCTGCAGCCAGTACACTTGTAAGGGCTCACCCCCAAACTGCTGGCCCGGAGTAAAGTAACTGACCGCGAACGCTGAGCTGCGATAAGCCGCCAGCGAGAGGTAATGTATCTGCCGCCCAAGCGCCCGCAGGATGAGCCAGGCGCGGCTGCTGAATAGCAAAAGGATCAGACCATCCAACATAATTAATCCTAGCAGACCGGCAGGATTCACTTGGGATAATGTGTCCAACACCGCGCCAAGCGGGACTTTCCGGAGCGCCCACCACAACAAGACGGGCAGCACCAACCACAGCAGCAGGCTGAATTTACCCAGATGCTTCATCTAAAAACCCCACTTGCTTTTGAACTACCTGCCGCTCCCCAATGTGGTGATGGATCAGGTACTCCTCAGGTTTCCACAGGGAGTATGGGCCGGTTCCCAGGAAAAGAATAGCTGTATACGTAGCTGCCATCAGGTATTGGATGATCGTCAAGGCTTCGATATTTTGGAAAATGCCCAGGATCACCAAACCAATCACTGCCGCCACTCGCCCGGCAAATCCGGCTGCCACAGCCAGTAGTGCAATCGCTTCAAGCACGGTGATCAACACCATGAAAGGTGTCTGCGACTCCAAGGCCAAGAACTGGCGCACAATGGATGGCAGTGCCCCCAACAGCAAAGCCACGCGCAAGGCGACCGGCAGCCAGCCTTCCAGCACTGCTTTTGTTCTGCCAGGCAGTTCCCTGATACGCCAGCCTACCCCGCTGACAAAAAACCAATCCCGCAAAAAGCCTGCCAGAAACGGTAAGGCAAACAAGGCCGCCGCGATGGTTGTGCCAGGCGGCGAGAAGACCGGCAACAGAACAGCAGCTACAAAGCCCATCTGCAATCCGGCAAACGCCCGACGCATGACACTGGGTGGCAACTCGTAAACCGGCATGCCGAGGCGTTGACGGATCCAAATCCCGCCCAGGAACAGGTAACGCGCAAACGCCACCCCTAAATACCAGATTGGGACCTGCCCGTATTGCACAATCAGCAAGGAAGCGACCAGAACTCCTAAGCCATCGAAGCTCATCTCCAGGATTTCGCCCAAGCGGGTAGTGTGCCCGCTTTTCCTGGCCAGGTATCCATCCAGGAAGTCTGTGGCGTCCGAGATAACATACATGCCGCCGGGTAGCCAGGCCAGCCAACCGGCAGGCCAGGGAGAAAACAAAAAACCTGCCAGCCCGGCTACCAGGGCACCGCGCAGCAGACTCAAGAGATTCCCGAGCCCTAAGGAGGAAAGCAAGGTACTATCGCCAGGGCGATGATTATGCTTTATCTCTCGCCATAAGATCAGGATTGGATAACCCATAGCTGCCGTAGAGACTGCCAGCCAGCGCAGCGCGTAGGATTGCTCCCATTCAGCCAGCAGCAGCATAAAGCCACCGATCAAGAAGGCGATGCAAAATACCACATAAGCCAGCCAGCGTTGGCGCAAGGCAGCCAGGACATCCACGTAATCTTGTGAAACTTTATCCATAATGGGCTGATTTTACCATTCAGACATAAATATGACTTAATATACGAAAAAACCCCGAAATTAGATTGCCTCCGGGGTAGACCAGCCGGGAAAATATTACCCGGTTATAGAATTAATGCCTCAATTACAAATCTCGGTTATTGAAAGAAACGACCACCAGGGTGGTTATGACCAGCAAGTAGATGATTGCATAGACCACCATCGTATTACTGGGATAAGAGCCGTAGGAAAACGGCGAAAAGCCCAGCGCAGAAACCAGCGGCGACTGCAGCTCGTGAGCCGCCCGCTTCCACAGCGCCTCGCTGGGCAAGATCAGACTGGTGATCACGCCGATATTGGTCGCCGTCTGGCCGGCAGCCTGGTTTGGCAGCGCCGAGCCGATTTGCTCAATCCAGCCGCCAATAAAGGCCACGCCATACAATCCAAATACCAGCACGCCGTTCGCCAGCGTCGAAAGGCGTGTCCCGCCCAACAGCGACACACTGAGTAAAATCAGCATATTCAGCAGCATCAAAAGCAGAGCCTGCCAGGCATGCGGCGCCATGTATCCGGCTCGCAAATAGATGAACGCCATCACTCCCCCGCCCATCAGCAGCAAATACAACGCCACCATGCCCGCAAACCCCAGCCACTTACCCATCACGATCTCCCAGCGCCGCACCGGCTTTGCCGCCACCGTCTGGATGGAGCCTGAGGCAATCTCACCGGAAATCGTATCTACCGAGGTCAGCACGGTCATCATAACGGTCAGGAAATTGACCACATACATACCTGCCATCAATAAGAAGTTATAGATCTCATTTAACTGGAGCATCCCCGATGGTCCCATGCTTAGCTCGGCTTCTTGAAGAATGAAGTGAAACCCCAGGCCGAACACTAACAGGAAAGCCAGGCCTAATAGAAGGCCTGCCAGCAGTATTTTACGCCGTGAGGCTTCTCGGAAAGTCAAGCGAGCAATCGTAAATATACTCATCTAGAGTCAGAGCTTTCGATCAGCTTCAGGCAAGAATTCACAATCCCCCATCCGTACCAACTATCTCAATAAATAAATCTTCCAGCGAGACATGCTTGGGCGATAGGCTATACACATCCACACCTTGCTCGACAAGGTAGCGGTTGATGTCCGGCAAATCCGCTTCACCGGGTAGTGTCAGGCTGAGATGCTCGCCATCCTGGCGGATATTGGTGCTCCAGCGCCCTAATCCTGCGATCGTTTCCGGTTTCAGGTTGCGCGACCGGATTTGCACACTCAATTCCCCTTCTACCAACTGCTGCAGCGGGCTGGTGTGAATCACTTCCCCCTGCTTGATAAATGCTACCCGATCACAAGTGATCTCCACCTCACTCAACAGATGAGAGTTTAAGAAAACCGTAGTCCCGGCCTGTTTGATCTCACGAATGATATCGCGCACCAGCCGCCGGCCTACCGGGTCCAGCCCGGAGGTGGGCTCATCCAGAATCACTAGCTCGGGTTGATTCAAGAGTGCCTGAGCCAACCCAATGCGCTGCAGCATTCCTTTTGAAAACTCACGCAGCTTCTTTCCCCGGTGAGGGGCCAGGCCAACCAGCTCAAGCAGCTCGTTAATTCGTGGGCGGGCAATCTCACGCCTCAGGCGATAGAG
>JAGDMX010000480.1 GCA_017860725.1 Chloroflexota bacterium
TGGTGTCCTACTCCCAGAGGTGCATGCCCAGCTCATTCGCATTGTTCAGGAAGCATTGTCCAATGTGCGTAAACATGCCCAAGCAAATCATGTGTGGGTTACCTGCCACGAAGCGGAAGATGATTTATGGCTGGAAATCCGGGATGACGGGAAGGGATTTGCGCCGGAAGATGTGACCCGACCGTCACAGCATGGCCTGCGTGGTATGCGTGAGCGCGCCGACCTGATCGGAGCAGATTTCCAGGTGATCAGCCGCCAGCAAGGTGGCACGACGATTCGGGTGCGTCTACCATTGAAGGGTTTGCTTGTGGAAGGGGAGACATTATGATGCCGATACGCCTGGTTGTAGTCGATGATCATGCCTTATTTCGCGCCGGGCTGATCAGCCTGCTCTCTGAAATGAATGAGTTTCAGCTTGTCGGAGAAGCCAGCGATGGCGAGGGAGCCATCGATCTGGTACGCAAAGCGAAACCGGATGTTGTCCTGATGGATGTCAACATGCCGGGCATCGGGGGCGTAGAAGCGGTACGACAACTGCGCAAAAGCGAGACCTGCCGGATCCTGATGCTGACCATTTCCAAAAACAACGAGGATCTGTTTGGAGCGTTATCTGCTGGGGCAGACGGTTACATATTGAAGGATGCTGAGCCGGATGAGCTGCGCAAGACGATCGGGCTGGTTTCCCAGGGAATGTTCGTCCTGTCGCCGCAGGTAACACGCCAGGTAGTACAGGCGATTGGCAGTGATCAAAACAAGCTGCAGGACAGTGGATTGAGTAGCCGCGAGATGGAGGTTTTAGACTGCCTGGCTCAGGGAAAGACTACAATTCAGATAGCCAGAGAACTGTTCATCTCTGAAAATACTGTAAAAACCCATGTGCGCCACATCCTGGAAAAGCTGGGGGCCTCCAACCGGGCAGAGGCAGTCAGCAAGGCAATCCAGATGGGGCTTATCGGCTAACAGAAAATAGCCTGGAAACAGGTAAATTATTACCCGGTACCAAACTGGCGGTCGCCAGCATCGCCCAGGCCGGGCACGATGTAGCCGCGTTCGTTCAGTCTCTCGTCGATCGCTGCCAGGTGAATCGGTACTTCAGGGTGGTGGTCATGCAGGTTGGCGATGCCTTCCGGTGCACCGATGATCCCCACGAACTTGATCTTCTTAACTTTCCAGCGCTTTAGGATATCTACGGTGGCGACTGCCGAGCCGCCTGTCGCCAACATCGGATCAAGGATCAGGCAGACAGACACAGTTGGCTCCTGGGGCAACTTGTTATAGTATTCGATCGGCTTGAGAGTGCGCTCGTCGCGGTAAAGGCCGATATGCCAGACTTCAGCCGAAGGCATCAGACTCCAAACGCCTTCCACCATGCCAAGGCCGGCGCGCAGGATGGGGATCAGGCCGATACGCTCGCGCAGCTCGTAGCCGGCGTAGGGTGCTAAAGGTGTTTCGACTTGCTTGGGCTGAAGTAGTAGGTCGGCAGTGGCCTCGTAAGCCAGCAGAGCGGCGATCTCGCGGATCAGCTCACGGAACTTGGTCGAGTCGGTGTGTTTATCACGCAAGGTGGATAGTTTATGAGCAACCAGGGGGTGATTGGAAGGGAAGACGTTGTGCATTGGATTCTCCTTGAAAGCGGTGCATTGATTATAAAACAGTTTATAATCGCCGGTATGACAGACTCACCCAACCGCGTCATCAACCCACAACCGCAGCCGGAGGACCGTCTGGACCAGGCGCTTAGGCCGCGCCTGCTCTCTGATTTAATTGGTCAGGAGCGGGTCAAAGAAAACTTGCGCATTCTGATCGATGCCGCCCGCCGGCGTGGCGAACCGCTCGATCATGTGCTGTTCTACGGCCCGCCAGGGCTGGGTAAGACTACCCTGGCGCATATCCTGGCAAACGAGATGAATGTCAATATCAAGATCACTGCCGGACCAGCGATCGAGCGCCCTGGTGACCTGGCGGCGATCCTCACCAACCTGCGGGCGGGTGATGTGCTGTTTATAGATGAAGTACACCGGCTCGGACGGGTGATCGAGGAAGTACTGTACCCGGCGATGGAAGACTTCGCCCTGGATATTATCATTGGCAAAGGACCTTCGGCGCGCTCGATCCGCCTGAAGCTACCGCGCTTCACCGTCATCGGGGCGACCACCCGCCTGGCGTTGGTGACTGCGCCGTTGCGGGCGCGCTTCGGGGCGGTATACCGCCTGGATTACTACGATCTCACTGCGATGGAGACGATTGTCAAGCGCGCTGCCCGGGTGATCAGCGTTGAAGCCGAACCGGAGGGCATCGCCGAGATTGCCCGCCGGGGGCGCGGTACACCGCGCGTAGCGCTACGCTTGCTGCGGCGGGTGCGTGACTATGCGGAAGTGCGTGGTGAAGGGATTATCACCGCCCCGGTGACGAAAGAGGCTCTGGATTTGTTGGATGTCGACCAGCTTGGGCTGGATGACCTGGACCGTCGTGTCTTGCACACGATCATCGAGAAATACCAGGGTGGACCGGTCGGATTGAACACCATTGCCGCCTCAATTGGGGAGGAGCCAGACACGATCATGGATGTCGTCGAGCCCTATCTACTGCAGCTCGGCTACCTGGAGCGCTCTTCACAAGGGCGGTTGGCGACACGCATCGCCTACGAGCACCTGAATCTCCCTTACCCGAAAGACGTTCAGCCGCGCATGCTCTAAATGCGCACTATGAGCCATGCTATCATTGGCAC
>JAGDMX010000103.1 GCA_017860725.1 Chloroflexota bacterium
CAGCGGGGAAGGCTCGGTCACCCTGGGCGATGGAATGACATACTACGGAGCATCCCTGGCAACTGCCGTTCCTTCATCCCCACTGGTTGACTCGGTGAATGTTGGCATGGCCGGTGCAAATCCAACTGAGGTTGAGCTGTGCTACCCAGGCACGCTTGACCCAGCCAAGGTTACGGGAAAGATTGTCCTCTGCATGCGCGGCGTGATTGCACGAGTGGACAAAAGTCGAGCCGTCCTGGAAGCTGGTGGAGTAGGTATGGTTATGTACAACTCCCCCGATAGCTCACTGAACGCCGACTTCCACTTTGTACCGACAGTCCATGTGAATCAAGCCAGTGGTCTGGCGATCAAGGCTTATATTGCTGCCATGGGAGAGAGCGCCACGGCAGCCATCAGCCAGGCCACAGTCCTGTACAATGTCCCCGCCCCCTTCACCGCCAGCTTCTCCTCACGCGGTCCGTTGCGCGCGGGCGGTGGCGACTTGCTCAAGCCGGATGTGATCGCTCCCGGACAGGATGTCCTGGCTGGTGTAGCACCTCCAGGCAATGCCGGACGGTTGTTCAACCTGTACAGCGGTACATCGATGTCCAGCCCGCACGTGGCCGGCCTGGCAGCCCTGTTCAAGGACCTGCACCCCGACTGGTCGCCGATGGCGATCAAGTCGGCCCTGATGACCTCTGCTTATGACGTCCTGGATGGTCCTAACACCAATCCTCTGGTGATCTTCCGCCAGGGTGCCGGGCACGTCAATCCCGTGGCTGGCGCCGAACCTGGCCTGGTTTTTGACACCGGCTGGAATGACTGGTTGGGCTTTCTGTGTGGCACCGGCCAGCTTATCGCTTCCTACTGCCCGTCGATTCAGATTGACCCGAGCGACTTGAATACCGCTTCCATCGCTATCGGCGATCTGGCCGGCGAGCAGACGGTAAAGCGCACGGTCACCAATGTCGGACCGGCAGGCACCTATGAGGCTTCCTATACCGGTATGACCGGCTTTGATGTGGTGATCACTCCGGCCTCCCTGGAACTGGCCGAGGGCGAATCGGCTGACTTCGAGGTGGCTTTCACCCGCACGACAGCCGCCCTGAATGCCTACACCGGCGGGCAGCTAACCTGGACGGACGGCACCCACAATGTGCGCCTGCCGATGGTGGTGCGCCCGGTGGCACTGGCTGCCCCGGCTTCCGTCTTCGGAACTGGTGATCCGCTTAGCTACAAAGTGACCTTTGGCTATACTGGCTCCTTCACTGCCGCGGCACGCGGTTTGGTGGCTGCCACGACCTTTGCTGGCAATGTGCTCGACGATCCCACCGACGGCGCTTGCTCGCTGACTACCCCCAATGCAGTCCTGGTCCCGGTGACCGTGGCGGCAGGCACCACCTATGCCCGCTTCTCGCTGTTTGACGACTTCACCGATGGCAATGACGACCTGGATCTATGTGTTTTCAACAGCGCAGGTACGTTAGTCGGCGGCAGTGGCTCGGGCACGTCGGCCGAAGAAGTCAATCTGCTCAACCCGGCTGCCGGCGTCTATACAGTCGTCGTCCAGGGTTGGGGCACCGATGGCCCGGACGCCAACTTCACCCTGTTCTACTGGCTGCTGGACAGCACGGACGCGGGCAATATGACCGTCACAGCCCCGGCAGCGGCGGTGCTCGGCGAAACCGGCACCATCGATCTCTCTTTCTCCGGTCTGGCAGCCACTACCAAGTACCTGGGTAGCGTGGCGTACTCTGGTGCTACTGGCATGCCTAACCCGACGATTGTGCGTATCGACACTCCCTAGTCATCCTGACGTTGTAGCTGCTTAGTGAGTATGATCTCCTAAGCCTCACAGCACGAACTTCGCCCCCCTGCTCCCTCGAGCAGGGGGGTTGATTGTAGGCATCCCTGGAGTCTATCCGACCTCAGGGAGGTATTGTCAGAGAGGTTCCCCCTGGAATAATCATTGCACCCGGTATAATAAACCTGTCCTGGAACAGTAGCATGCGATTGTTCGTCTTTAGCACATGAAAAGACAGCCACTCGGCCAAAAATCAGCAAGACGATCCACCCGTACTGGTCAGCCTTCCACTGGCGGTGTACATGCTCCGGGAGTGGTCGTGCGTCACGTCGATCGTACGGCTGGGCGGGCGAACGCGGCGGTTTCCCAGGAGCCGGTTGGAGTGGCTGCTCCCTCCCGCCGCCGCAGTGCGCGCCGACCGATCCCCATCGCTCCCCTTGTTTTCGGAAGCCTGATTGCCATCACTCTGGCCGGGCTGCTCGCCGTCGCGGCCGTCCTGAGCTGGTATACCTACTACCAGTTCAAGGACCTGATCGTGCCCGGTGTGCGCGCTAGCGGATTGAGTCTCTCCGGGCTGACAGAGGCACAGGCGGCCGTTCTGCTAGACCAATCCTGGAATGCCGGACGGCACATCCAGGTCTCCGACGGCCTGACCACCCAGGAGCTTTCACCGACGCAGCTAGGCCTGCACCTCGACGCCATCCTGACCGCTCGTAAAGCCTACTCCATCGGTCACGGGCAGAGCACACCTTCCGGGCTGTCGCAGATGATCTTCAGCCTGCTGAACGGGCGCGAAGTCCCTGCTGCGGTAGATACCGACGTGGAAATGGCGCGTCAGGCGCTGGAGAGCCTGCTGCCAGTGATGAGCCGCCCCGCTCAAGATGCCACCATTCGCCTGCAGGATGCGGACCTTGTAGCAGTCCCCAGCCAGCTTGGGTACACGATCAATATGGAAGAAACCTTATCCACCCTGGTCACCGACCCCTCGCGGGTTCTGGCCGATGGGCGCTTGCAGGTCAAGCTGATGCCTGTCCTGCCGCGCATCACTGATGCCACACCTTATCTCCAGGCGGCGCGCCAGGTATTGGAGAATCCCCCAGTCTTGCGGGCTTACGACCCGATTCGCGACCAACGCCTGGAATGGCCATTGACTCGCCAGCAGTTTGCCCCCTGGTTGACTGTCGAGCCGGGAGAGAACGGTCCGCAGATCGGTTACAACCCGGAACGCATCGCCGCCACGCTGACTGCCTTGAGCGCTGAGTTGGGAGAAGGACGCTACCTGGACGGGGAGCGTTTTGCCGTCACCCTGGCGCAGGCTGTTCAAGCCGGCCAGCCGTTGAACTTATCGATTAGCTATTCACCCACATCCTACACTATCCAGCCGGGCGATACTCTGCTGCGCATTGCCTGGAACCAGGGCATCCCTTTCTGGCGCATCCTGCAAGCCAACCCCAGCCTGGATCCCGAAGCGCTGTACGCCGGACAGGTGCTAACCATCCCGGCCAAAACCGACTTACTGCCGTTCCCGGTGATACCTAATAAGCGCATTGTCATCAGCATAGACAACCAGCGTTTGTGGGCATACGAAAACGGTGAACTGGTTGCCAAGGAAGTCATCTCGACAGGCATGGATCGCTCGCCTACCCAGCCGGGTATCTTCCAGGTGCAGACTCACGACCCGAATGCCTACGCCTCGGTTTGGGATTTGACCATGCCGAACTTCATCGGGATCTACGAAGCCTGGCCTGGCTTTATGAATGGCATCCACGGCCTGCCGGTACTCTCCAATGGTCGCCGCCTATGGGCCAATGTGCTTGGCCAACCGGCTTCGTACGGCTGTATTATCCTGGACCTGCCGGCCTCCGAGTGGCTGTACAACTGGGCTGAAGAGGGGGTTGTAGTCGAGATCACACCATAATCATCCGTAGGAACGTGCTCTCCCCGCTCTGATTACCCTACCTTCAGTAATTAATACCCCCACAGACGGGATGAGGATAGCAATTTACTCTGTATATGGGGGTGATTTTTAAGAATTTCACCCAATTTGGGCAGCTTGGGGCTATAATTTCGGTTTCTGGCACGAATCTGGCAACTAGAAAGGTAGATAAACCCTGATGGGGCAGGGTTATGCCTTGGAAGGTGCTAAAAGAATGAAAAAAGTATTCGTGCCTTTCGTACTGCTGCTTGTAGTTATTATCCTGGTGGGAATTTCGATACTTAGCCGTGGGGGAGATGGGGGATATTCAGCCTCTGGTAAAGGATTGTCAACCGCCGCCCAGGCGACCGCCACCTTTGGCGCTGAACAGTTTCACATTCAACTGACGGCTATCGCTGAGCAGGAGAAAAACTGCCCGCCGGGCTCGCCCTGCAGCCTTCAGCCTTAAGTTTTTCTCAATCCGGCCGGGGGTAGATTAGCTTCAGATTCCAGCTCTGGTCTTCCCCGTCGCGGGTAGCTAGCCAGGCGCCAGCAGTTGGTAAGGGATTGCGGTGGTCGTACACCCGGTGTCTTTCCAGGGTCGCCTCGTCCATACCTAGCGCCAGCAACAGGGCGGCAATCGGTCCGCCGTGGGTCACCATCGCGACCGATCGACCCTGCCCTCCTGCCTGCAACGCAATTTCCAGAGAAGCCAACATCCGCTCTTGCACGCCGCACTTCTGCTCCCCGGGTTGCCATTCCTGCAAGCCTTCCAACACCTGGAAAACGGCTCCGGTAACTTGGCTGGCGATTTGTGTTGTCTGCAGGCAGCGCTCCAGCGGGCTGGAGAATAGGCTGGTCACGCCGGCTTGCTTCAAGAAGGCTCCCAAAGCTGCCGCTTCCTGCACCCCCGTCTCGGTCAGGGGCGGGCCGGGAGGCACATAATAGTCCAGATCGTGCCGCTCCCAATCCGGCGAGGCATGGCGGATGAGGTAGACCATGGCACTCACCGGCCTTCCTTAGATGCGAGCAATGCCTGCTTGTCTTCAGGGGAGAGAAATGCCATCTCAAGGGCGTTGTGCTGCGCCTGACGGATCATCTCCGGCGACAGGCCGGCAGCGGGGGCGGCGACTTCATATTCATAAGCCAGGTCGATATTGCTGATGCCCGGATCGTCGGTGTTCAAGTTGGTCAGGATGCCGTGCTCCATGAAATGCCGCATAGGATGACTGGCGTAGTCCGGTGTGCTGCTGGTCTGCACATTACTGGTTAGATTGCTTTCGATGCCGATGCCATTCTCCGCCAGGTAATCCAGCAGCACAGGGTCATCCACTGCCCGCAGCCCGTGTCCGATGCGCCGGGCGCCCAGCTCCTGGATTGCCTGCCACATGCTGCTCGGCCCATCCGCCTCGCCAGCGTGCGCTGTGACCTGCCAACCTGCCTGGCGCGCCGTGCGGAAGTGCTCCCCAAATAGCCCGCCCGGGAAGTGGATTTCATCCCCAGCCAGATCCAGGGCGGTGATCGCATCTCGTTGGGACAGCAGCGCGTTCAACTCTTTCCAGGCAACTTGCGGGCCATAAGTTCGACTGATGATGCCGATCAGGTTGGTACGCAGGCCAAAATCGCGCTGGCCCTGGGCAATGCCGTCACAGACCGCCTCCACCACGCCGGCCGGCTGCAGATCGTTGGTCTCTGCCATGAACCACGGACTAAAGCGCAGCTCGACATAGTCCAGCCCTTCCCGCCTGGCATCCCCAACGTTTTCGTACGCCACCCGCTGGCAAGCATCGTAATCCACCAGGACGCGCCTCATCCACTCGAATTTGGTGAAGAAAGCCAAAATTCCAGGCTGTGGCTCCGTTACCTGCACATATGGGCGCAGCTCGTCCACGTCCCAAGCTGGTAAAGGCAGATTGTGCTGCCTGCCGAGGTCGAGAATGGTCTCTAGCCGGACATTGCCGTCCAGGTGACGATGTAGGTCGATCAAGGGTAGATGATTGTCAATCGTCATCGTATGCCTCACAAGCGGAACAGCGGCCCCTGTGGCAGAATGAGCCAAAACAGCCACAGCGCCTGCAGCAGTGCTGCCAGCCAGGGGCGACCGGTCAGGCGTAGCACCAGCGTTCCAAATACCAGCACCAGCCCCAGGATCAGCAGCCCCACCAGACCGGTGATCATCCCCGAGATCGAGCCAAGAACGGCGAGCAGCAAGGTGTAGAGCAAAAACGGCGTCAGCCCTACCAGAAATCCACCCAGTCGCGGCCAGATCGATTGGGGATCTGTCCGGCTAAGCATGCCGTATTCGTGCAAGCCTACCCAAAAGCCCAGCGATGTCAGGGGTGTGAAGATCAGCAGCCACCACAGGCGGTCGTTCCCTGGATAGATAAAGACAAAGCCAGTGCGAGCGTAGGCTGCGCTCAAGGCAAACAACCCGGCAGTGATCAGCAGCGCCAGCAGGATGTAGCCGTACGAGCGAGTCGGAATCCTAACGAACGGCAGCTTGCCTTTGGTACCCGGCACATGCCCCACTCGATACAGGTACCACAACAGCAAGCCATAGGCTCCGATAAACAGGAAGTAAATCAGGTTGAAGACCGGCAGGTGGAGAGGGATAACAAAGGTCAGCCCTCCCAACAACAGCGCCAGTGGGATGGCACCTAGCCATAGCAGGAGCTTGGCGATGAAGAAGCGCTTTAAATTCGTGATTGATGGTGCCCTGGTAAGCTGATCAGCCGATTCCGTAGATTCGGCAGTGGCTCTCAGGCCGGACCATTGCATGCCACCTACCAGCGCCAGGGTCAACCCTGCCAGGCCGACCAACCACCACAGGATGCGGCGACTGGCTGTCTGTGCCGGGCTGGACAGTGGGGGAAGGCCACCGTCTGCGTTGTTGGTAGACAACCCCCAGACCATCTCCGCCCACTGCTTGGCGGCAAAAATTACCCTCGGCGAGACTAGCTCGTAGTTATGCACCAGCTTCGGCAGCAGCAGCCATTGGCGGTAGCTGCCATCTTGGAGAGAGCCGTAGATTTCTCCAGCCTGGCTTTCCTGGCCGGTTAGCTTGTTCAGCAGCAGATTGGCATTCTCTTCTGGTAGCACGTCTTCCCACTCCCCGCTGATCATCAGGATATTGGCTGGCGGGTTGCCTGGGCTGAGCTTCTGTATCCACTCCAGACTGCTATCATCCACATTGGTAAAGAAATCGGACTGTTTGTTAGGCGCCAGGTTGACCGATGGTCCGAGCAGGATCATCGGGGAGGCAGTTTCCGGATAGATAGTACCGGTTTGCAGTGCCACCCGGGCACCCATGCTGTGCCCCAGCAGGATGATCTGCTTTTCAGACAGCCCAGTAATTTGCTTGAAGACTTCGCGCGCCAGTAGCGCCTGGAAGGCTAGCCGGTCGGTGGCGGCGTTGTCGAAGTCCAACCCGCCCGAGGAGCGCCCATGTCCTGAGAAATCCAGAGTGAGCACGTGCACCCCGGAACGGGAGAACTCACTCGCCATGCTCTGCATAGCAACCTGATCGGCACCGAACCCTGGCAGCAGCATCAATCCGGCCGGCAGGCTGCCCGGATAGTAGGTACCCTGCACCCATTCTCCATCCGGATCGGTGAATGAGACCGCTTTAGGCACACCTAGAGCGGCATCGCCTTGTCGAATCACCCAGATGGATATCCCTAACAGCACAATTCCCAGCAAGGTGACGGTGATCCAAAGAATGCGGGATTTCGAAGAAGTCAAAGCATTACCCCCCTTTTGATCTTATGGATAGTCGGTCGTCAGACCGGCCATACGCTGCAAGACTGCCCTGGCCAGCAACGTATCGGCCTGGGCGCGGTGGGCATTGGGCAGCGGGATGCCGAGCTGGCGCCCGGCCCGCTCCAGCGATTGAAAGCGAGAGGTGCCCAGGTAGTCCGAATATAGCCGCATAATATCAAACGGCTGCATCGCCGGTTCACGCCAGGGAAGCCCATTCAAACGATGGGATTCATGCGCAGGTCGAAATCAACATTGTAAATGCCCACTGTACGCCCGTTCAAGATCGCCTCCACCTGAGGCCACACCTCCAGCCAGTTGGGCGCAGTCTGCACCAACTCATATGCGTATCGCGTCTGGCGGGATTGAGCGGCGCGGTCGCACCAGTGTATCCAGCAGCGTGATCCCATTGTAATCGACGATGCTGATCTCGACGATCTCGGCTAGCTCGTTCAATCCGGTCGTTTCGGTATCCAGGAACAGCGGCTGGGAATCCAGCCAGCGTTGGGCTCGTTGCATGGCAAAGTTGCGTGAGTAGCTCATCGTCACACCAGAATTAGGATTGTCGTGAGTATAATACAGACTAATTAATTATGGCTGCCGATCTGTCCGCTTACTACGATTTCATGGTGGAGACCGCCTATCTGGCTGGACGGCTGGTCCTGGCGCACTACCAGACTGGCATCCAGCCGGACTTCAAAGCGGACGATACCCCGGTCACAGTTGCGGACCGCAAAGCAGAAGAGCTGATCCGCGGCCGTATCGAGCAACGCTATCCGGGTCACTCGATACTGGGCGAGGAGTTCGGCAGCGACGATCCCGGCGGTGCCAGCCACCGCTGGATCATCGATCCCATTGATGGCACCAAGTCGTTTATTCGTGGTGTTCCGCTGTTCGCCGTATTGATTGGCCTGGAGATCGAAGGGGTAGTGCAAGCAGGTTGCGCATACTTCCCAGCCCTGGACGAGATGCTGGCGGCGGCGGTCTCACTGGGTAGTTGGTGGAACGGTCGCCGAGCTCGCGTTTCCCCGTTGGCTGACTTGCGCCAGGCAGCCATGGCCTATACTTCCTACGCTAATTTCCTCAAGGCAGGGCGACTGCACCAATGGGAGCGCCTACAAACTACCACTGCCATTCGCCGCGGCTGGGGCGATGCTTATGGCTACCTGCTGGTGGCTACCGGGCGTGTAGAGCTGATGCTCGATCCGCTGATGAACCCCTGGGACTGCGGTCCCTTTCCACCTATCTTGCAAGAGGCTGGTGGCTATTTCGGCGACTGGCGCGGGCATATTACTATTCATGCCGGTGAAGCCCTGGCTACTACCCAAACCTTATTGCCTGATGTTTTAAAAATATTGGAGGATTCATGACTGCTGCAACTGCCCCCCAATCTATTTCTGCAATATCTGCCCCTGGCTGGCTGCGCACCCGCAGCTGGGACCTGCGTTGGATTACCTTGAGCGTGATCCTGGTGGCTTTTCCGTATACAGCTTACCTGTTGATGATTAATTTGGAGTCTATATTTCAACCATTAGCGGATGCATTTGGCACGGATGTCGATAACTTATCACGTAACCTGGTCAACTTTTCGGTTGCTCTATTGGTGGGCGGGCCGCACATGTATGCCACCTTCACCCGCACCTTCCTCGACCGGGATTTTACGCAGATGCACCGGAAAATGGTGTGGTCATCGCTGGTTATCCCGGTAATTGTGATCACCCTGGCTTTTGCCAACCTGCCCTTGTTGCTGACGATATTCTTCTTCTGGGCATCTATACACGTGCTGCACCAGATCATCTACGTGGTGGAGTTGTACAATCACAAACAAGCTACCAGCCTGACAACATTCTCCCGCCTGGCCGATTATGCTGTGGTGCTGACCGCCCTCTATCCCCTGGCTGCCTATAAAATCGCCAACGGTATGTTCGTCATCGGCGTTAATAATCTGAGCGATGTAATCAGCACGATCGTCCCGGTAGGACCCTGGATGGTCTGGCTGGCGGGTGGCGCGTTTGCCCTATCGCTGGCCGCCTGGCTGGGTAAGAGCGTGGTCGAGTATCGCCAGGGCGTGTTGCACTGGCCAAAGACCCTGTTTATCGCCTGCACGGTCACCGCTGCATTTTTTGTCCCGGCGCTGGGCAACCTGGATACATCCTTCCAAGGCTTCAATGTCTGGCATTCCTTCCAGTACCTGGCGCTGACCTGGATGCTGAACAACCTGCGAGAAGAAAAAGGCTACCTGGAGCACTCTCCTTTTGTCAAGCGCCTGTCGGAGGACGGCTCAGCCCGTCGCTACTACATGTTTAATATCGCGCTGACTGCTGCCGATGTTCTTCTGGCGGGGGCGATCTTCGCCGTACTGTACTTCGGCCTGGATATGGCATTTGATTATGCCTTCGATCGGGCATATTACATCGCGGTGCTCAGCTTCCTATGGATCCATTACTTCTTCGACCACTACTTGTTCGTTAAACCAGCAGTGATCGAAGGGAAAATTTAAGTCGGCAAAGCTAAGGTGTTGCTGTCGCAATCACACCCAGGTAAACGGATCCGCTGGTGCTGCTGACGGCTTTGGCTCCCGGCTCACC
>JAGDMX010000104.1 GCA_017860725.1 Chloroflexota bacterium
TCCATCAACTCATCCAACTTGATCAATTCCGTCGGCGACAAAGGCGCGCCAATTTCCTGGCGCAATGCCGATGCGGCCCCAACCAGGCACACTGCTCGGTGAGGCTGGAATTGAAGCGAGGCCAGCCCGGCAAAGTATTCGAGCAGGTATGCAATAGCCCGGCGATCTCCCAGAGCTTTGTTAATCTGCATACTTTCTCGCAGGTAATTAGTTGCTGCGTGCACATCCCCTTGCTTTAACGCCAGCTCTCCCAGACCGCTCAAGCAGGTAGCAGTTTCCCACTTGCTCCCCAGCTCACGAAAGATCAGCAGCGCCTCTTCCAAGAAAGTGATAGCGGTGACGTCGTCACCCTGGTAATGCGCTAACATACTCAAGTTATTGAGCGACACTGCAATCCCCGCACGGTTGCCCAGACTGCGACGGATCGAGAGACTTTGCTCCTGAAGCTGGCGGGCTTTTTCCAATTCACCCGCATATCGCGCCAGAATACCCAGGTTATTTAGTAAATTGGCAATGTTAATTTGATCTCCCAGGCTAAGACGGATATCCATGCTTTGCTCATAATACCTCGTCGCAGAGGGATAATCGCCTTGCTGAGCGTATAGCGTTCCCAAGGAGTGCAGCACCTTGCCCAGCCCCTCTTGATCATTCAACTGGATGAAACCAGATCGAGCCCGATTAAACCAGGATAATGCATCAGCAAATTGCCCACGCTTGCGCAGCATCTCACCGATTGCCAACTGGCAGCCTGCCTGTGATTTCTGGTCTTCGGTCGCATTTGCGACTGCCAGCGCTTTTTGATAGAGATGATCTGCATCCTGCCATCGTCCAACGATCACTAAGACCTGGCCCAGCATGAGCATGATAGGCACTTTTTCATCATCAGCGAGCAATGGGAGCGCTTGCTGATAATACGCTATAGCCGCTTCATTAGCGTATTTCGCCTGAGCCGATTCGCCAGCTTTAAGCAGATATTCTTTTTTCTTCGCTTCGTTTTGGCTCAAGTTGTAATGGTAAGCCAGGAGATCCACATATTGATCCAGCAACCCGCTAAATTTTTCCTCAACATATTGAGCCAGCAAGTCATGAAACCGGGCACGCATGGCGAACGGCAGGCTTTCATAAGCGACTTCCTGGGTGACAATATGCTTGAATAAATAGGTTAATTCCGGCTCGGTGGCATCCAACGGCGTGAGGTCTAAGCGGCTCAGCACGTCCAGGTCGGCGATCACTTGCTGGTGCTCCTCGAGTGGCGGGAAAGCCCCCCACAGCCAGGAGGCCACGAACAGCCGTCCGATGATGCTAGCCAGCTTAAGTGTTATCTTCTGGCTTTCGGTTCGCTGGTCGATGCGCGTTAAAATCAAGCTGTGCAAGCTGGTTGGCAGTTCCAATTGCTCAACAGCGCCGATGTCTTTTGGATTCAAACCGCGATCTTGCAGGTAGTTGATCAGCTCCTCGATGTAAAATGGGTTACCTTGAGCTCGCCGGGTTATGTTTTCAACAAAGGCCGGCGATAACTGCTGCTGCTCACCAAAAAACTGCTCCAATTTCATTCGGATCAGCAATGCCGCCTCTTCCTGGCTGAACTCAGTCAGGTTTATTTCGAAGAACCAGTCCAGCTCGTTCAGGCGCGGTGTTTGAATGCGTGGCAAGTCGGTTGGACGGTAAGCCATAACGATGCACACGGGACGGTCCCCGATGGCTTTGCCTATCGCTTCAAGCAAATCGTACGACAGTGGATCAAGCCAGTGGCAGTTTTCCAGTACAAATAGAATAGGATTAGACCGAGCGCGCTGACGGAGAATATCTGCCAGCATGGATTCCAAGGATTCTTTTCGCAACTTTCCGTCCATTGAGGCGGTCAAGTCATTATCCGGAATATTTACATTCACTAATGGACTCAGCAATGGCAGGCGCGAGACCAGCAATGGATCAATCTCCTCAACCTGGTTTTTGAGTGCAGCGAGCTTCTCATCCAGTCTCCAGTTGGGATCCAGATCAAAGAATGATTGCCAGATTCCCTGCCAAACCAGGTAGCTGGTGTTGGTACCGTAAGATTGGCACTCGCTGCCATAAGTAAGCAGACCATCTTGGTTGGCAAGTCGGATGACCTCTGCAATCAGCCGAGATTTGCCAATACCAGCCTCGCCAGATATGCCAACCACCTGGCCTGCCCCTTTGATCGCCAGGCGAAGCTTTTCCTCAATATTGGTAAGTTCCTTAACTCGGCCCACCATTGGGATTGCGTATTTAGGTTCTTGTAGATGGACAGCATGTCGTTCTCGGGCCGCCAGCAGACTGTATACTGCGACCGGCTCCGATTTCCCTTTGACTCTGAGAGGCGGCTGCTCCTCCCAGCGGAACGCGCCTGATGTGGCATTATAGATTGGAGCGCTGGCAAGGATTTGCCACTGACCGGCACCTTGCATGAGACGGGCAGCCAGGTTAACGATATCTCCATGCACGCCATAAGTACGTCGTGTCTGGCCACCGTATGCACCCGCCCGCAATCTTCCCTGGCTGAGACCAATTTGGAGCTCGGTAATGAAATCTAAGGCCGCAGCTGCTCGGCGCACGTCCAGTGCCACAGAGACGGCTCGAACGGCATCATCTTCATGGGCTATCGGAGCACCAAAAGCAGCATATAGGTAACTGCCTTTATCACCAATTGTCAGTTGCAGTAGCGTTCCCTCATACTTTACACAAATCGCCTGCACCTGCCGGATGAATTGATCCAATTTTTCACCAGCCCACACGTCCTGATCATAATCAATACCACCAAAACGCAAAAACAAAGCCGCGGCAGGACGTAACTCCGCCAGAAAATCACCCTGTCCTTGGTTTAATCGATCGTACACCGGTTGTAATAACCACAGCTTGACTTGTTCTTCTGGAATAGCGTCCGGTGGTATGGGCGGCCAGGGACACTCAGGTACTGCAACCGTCACTCTCTCAACAACACCAAATCTCTGGTCGCTGTGTGTATCTCTCCTCCACTCTGCAACGTCGACCAACTCGCCCAGGCGACTGGCAGTACTCCAATCCACCAGCACCTCGCCTCGGCCGGCATGGTGCTCGGCGAGAGCCAGTTGGTCGATCACCGACCCGGCCATAGCATCCATTACCTGAATCTGCGGGTCGCCAACGATGAAGCGCCGTACATTGCCGATGGTAACCGCTGCCTTCATCGCGAGTGAAATGGTCTTATCCCCTGGGATGGAAACGTTGGCGAAGTGGCGCATGGCCTGCTGCATCCCCAGGGCGCAGGTCGTTGCCCGCAATCCATTGTCCCCATTAAACCAGCAGGTAATCGCATCGCCGCTGAACCCGATCACGCTGCCGGAGAAGCGATGTAGCTCTTGGATCAGTGCATCATATACAATATTCAGGTGCCGGGTGAGCTCCTCTGCCCCACGCTGCGGACCTAGGTCGCGTGCCAGGGCTTCGGTTAGCGGGGTGAAACCGGAAATATCGGCGAACAATGCCGCGCCTGAGAGCCTTTCCGGCAGCACCATCTGCCCGGCCAGCGCCTGCCGCCGGTCCATAGGGATATAGACGAGTGCTTCCATTCAACTCCAATGATCGGTAAATGACCGTTACCCGTTAATTTTATCAAAGAAGATAAGATTATGAGATATTCCCGTAGTTATTGGGCTCTCAACGTCAATCTACAAATCAGGGGCTGTCCCAAAAGAAGACAGCCCCTTTGCGTTTTCCCACTTGACATTTAATTTTGAGGGCCAGAGCATCCATAGTCACCACAAAAGGGGCGATTTCAATAATATTTTCCCACCATGGGCTGTCCAAAAAGTAAAAAAATGTTTTTTTTGGACAGCCCCTGATTTACTCATGGATCATTGAAATGGAGCCCGACCGATTAGCTGCGAGGGCTACTCTGCTTGGATGGTTGAGTCGTAGTGTGCGATATCGTAATCATCAATGGCATCGATAATCACTTCTGCGACACCACCCTGGTTATCATAAACCGCTGTCCGCACCATTCCAGAGCAGGTCAATCCGGTTGGGTCGTCCGTAGCAGTGAAGAAGATACGGTACACCCGGCCGTTCCGATTCTGGTCGCGCTCGGCGCGCAGCAGGGCTGTACTGGTGCCAACCCCATCTCCATCCGGTGACTGAGTACCGGTGCCCACCGGCTCATCCTGGTAAATGGAGGTGATGGCCACACTGAACGTGCTATCGGGATCGGTGACAAACAGGATACTCACCGGGATGAACTTATCACTATTGTTAGGCGGCCAGATGAAATAGGTGCTCGGCTGTGCATTGACGCACACCGGAGGCTCAGCTACATCACTAACGGTAACCGTCACCGTGGCGGGAATAGATAGCAGCTCGCCATCGCTGGCCTGGTAAGTAAAGCTATCCGTACCGAAGAAGTTTGAATCCGGTGTATAGGTAAAGGACCCATCCAGGTTCAATTCCAGACTGCCATGGGCAGGCCTGCTGGCGAGCACCGCAGTCAATGGATCTCCATCCGCATCGGTGTCGTTGCCCAACACCCCAGGCGCATCGACCTGAAGCATGGAGTCCTCCGCCACCGTATATGCATCTGGCCCAAGGTTAGCTACCGGTGCACTATCTTCATGGGTCAGGCTGCCACTCTCAAGTGATGAGGCATAACGCTCTTCTTCCAGAGTCACCCAACCACCTTCAGGCGACGGGATCACTCCGTTGAAATACACATCCACCTGATAGCTGCCCTTCGGCAAGGGTACCGCTCCGAGTGGTGCACGCCCGGCATAATCGGTGATGACCGCCGTGCGGTATTCCCCAGTTAGCCCATGAACAATAAAGACCAGGGTGCGCTCATCCAGCGGATGTCCGGTAATATCAGTCAGTGTCGCCACAATCTGCGAGTCCTGTCCCGGGTAGACGCTGGCGCTCGACGAGGTCAGCTCGATCTGGGTAACTTGTTGGGTCACACTAAATCGCGTTTCGGCACTCGTGGACTGGTAGATGCCTCCCCCAGGGAAGTATGCCCGGACAGGGTAATCTCCGGGGTATACCAACAGCGGCAGCATGACAGTTACCCGGCCACCTGCATCCGTGATCCCCCGGCGATAATGCGGACCCAGCTTAAAAATAACAGGCATATTAACCAGAGGGCCTGTTTCTGTCGCCAGGATAGCCGAAAAATCCGACTCGGTCCCATACGCTCCATTGGGCAGATGCTCGTTAAAGGTCAGGGTAGTTGCGGTAGTTTGACCGGCGCGCTCACCCGGGGTATAGTAGGATCCCAAGTTAGTGTCCATGCTGACCAGGCCGACGCCATTGACCGCCTGGACGATATAACGGATATTCTTTGCTGAGGTGCTACCCACATCCAGACTCCCGATCCAATGGGTCGAGTCCTCAGCATCCTGAGCTAGGGATATCGACTGCCACTGCTTGTTATCAGCACTCGAATCGGTGTAAGTCACCCAAACTTCCTGAATCCCGGCAGCCGGATTACCGACGACACGCACATCGAATGAGGTTGCCAGGTCACCTACCAGGTCGTTCACCTGGACGATGGTAGGTGCGCCGGATAGGGCGATCGTGTCAGAGATATTTTTGCTATAGTACAAGCGGAAATCCATCTGATTAAACGCGCGAAGAGTGGACTTATAGCTGGCCGGGTCAGGTGTTTGAATTTGCGCCGGGGTGATGTACAATTGAGTAGTCCCACTAAGCGGGTCGGTCAAAGCATCAAAATAGTTGACTTCCCATGGTTTGATCGGATAAAAGACCCGGCTGGTAAAAGGTGTATGCAACCCTCGCACCTCCGTGGTGGGTGCTCCACTTAGCGGCAGGATATTTGCCAACTCAGTATACTGTCCACCGCGGAAGCCTACGCCGCGCAGCACGAGCCCAGGCTTTTCTACCGGTGGACTGACGTTAACGATTTCCAGGGGTGAAGTTGGCTCACCGGGTCGAGTCGTTTGACCGTCAGAACCGGACAAATAGGTAGCAGTATCTATCACGGAGTTGGTGATTGGATCCTTCAGATCCACCATGTGAATTGCCAGGTTGAACGGCAAAGATTGGTCTGCATACTCCAAACCCAGGACAGAACCTGGAGCGCTCAGAAATTGCATAGTGCCAGAAATCACGGATGATTCCACGGGCTGGTCGCCACGACCCGCCGGTAAGTCCACTTTCAGCATCGGCAAGCCAAACAGGGTAACGATCTGTAAGGATTTTTCGTGAATACCGCGCATTTGGGGGGTGCCCGCCAGATATGCTTGCTTGGCATTCACTAAGGCTTCTCCTACAGAGACCGCACCGATGCCAGCGCGCAGCTGCTTGCTGAATTCCAGGTACAGCCGTTCGCCATATTCGATGAAATCGGTATCGGCGTATTGGTAGCCGGTGCCTGCAATCAGGGTGGCACCCTTGCGGGCAAACGCCTGTGCCCAGTCGGGCTGCAAAGTGACGCCGGTAACGGCATCGGCATTGACCACGTTATAGCCCGAATGACAGCCCGGGCTGAAGACGATGCTATTCAACAGGTCAATACTGGGATCTAACAGATCCTCCGTGGAAAGACGAGTCTGGTAATCCGCTGCCAGTGTCGTGGCCTGGCTGAAGTGCCCTGCCAAGGCGATCAGGTCGTGCCGGCTATTCGACAGTATTTCCCGTAGCTCACTCGCAGTCCATGGTACCTCAGGCGGATTTTTGTCAGGATCGAAAATCAAGGTGTCGACTGGCATGTTCAAGCCAGCTTCCAGTTCCGTCTTGATTGCAAAGGCCGAGTCGGATAGGAAATCATAACCAGAGACTAGGGCCGTCGTGGGCGTTGAAACCGTACCGTCACCTGTCGCAAGGTAAGCGTCCAGCATGTTCATAACTTCTGCCGGAGTTTCCACCAGGCGTCCTACAGCCAGCTCCGGAATCCATAATGTATTTGCTTTGACGGAGATCGGCGTACGCGAACCATACCTGTCCTGGGTCAGCAAGTAACCGAGCCGCAGGCTGGCTTGAGAGGCGGTATCGTCCGACACCGGTGGTGCAAAATTACGCTCATTTGCCAGTCCGGCGTTATCCGGGTAACGGAAGAATGGGATCACCCCATCATCGCCGATGATGACCACGTACTTCAAGGGGTTGACCGACCGATAACGGTCGACAACCTCCTTGATCGCTTCAGCCACCAGGTTCTTGGCATACGGGCACTGCGGATTTGCGTCGGCCAGCTCATTAGCATCCACTACGCGCTGGTCGGCGCCTACATCAACCACCACACCCTTCACTTCCTGCCGCATTTTCAGTGCGTTCAAGCGCGCCAACAGCTCTATTTCTGTCTCGCTGCCCGGCTCAATACCCATACGCTTCATATCGGTCAGGATAATCGTCTCATAATCAGCATCTTCAACATCCAGATTGTGCGCTGTGGTGACCGGAATCACATTCTCGCATGCTCCGGTCGACAGGGTGACATTAATCAGGAATGGCATATTCAAGTTAAACGATCCGTTCCTGCCGCGTACGCGGATGTAGTAATCCCCGGAGTTATCCCAGGTGTTGACCCGGATTCCCTCGCTAAGGGTGCCATCGAAAGCTGAAACCGCCACCAGACTGCGCGCTTGCGCACTGGAAAAGGATTCAGGACTAAAGATATCCGGGTAATATGCATCCGGGCTGAAGATATCTGGGCTAAAGATATCTGGGCTGAAGAT